>JALWQC010000254.1 GCA_027080755.1 Paracoccaceae bacterium | reverse complement strand
AGATCAGCTGTGCCAGATCCTCGATCGAATAGATGTCGTGGTGCGGCGGCGGGCTGATCAGTGTCACGCCCGGCGTGGAATGGCGCAGGCGCGCGATCAACTCGGTCACCTTGATGCCGGGCAGCTGGCCGCCCTCGCCCGGTTTGGCACCCTGTGCCACCTTGATTTCCAGTTCCTCGCACTGGTTCAGGTATTCGGCCGTAACGCCGAACCGGCCGGAGGCCACCTGCTTGATCTTGGCGCTGGGATTGTCGCCGTTGGGTTCGGGGTGGAAATGCGCCGGATCCTCGCCGCCCTCGCCGGAATCGGATTTCGCGCCGATGCGGTTCATGGCGATATTCAGGGTTTTATGCGCCTCGGGCGACAGGGCGCCAAGGCTCATGCCCGGGGTGACAAACCGTTTGCGGATAGAGGTGATGCTCTCTACCTCTTCCAGCGGAATCGGGTTCAGGCCCTGCTTGAAGTCCAGCAAATCGCGCAGATGGATCGGCGGGCGGGACTGCATTTCCTTTGAATACTGCTGCCAGAGCTTGAAAGACCCCTGATCGCAGGCCGCCTGCATGACCTTCATGCCCTTGGCGCCCCACGCATGGGTTTCCCCCGTTGCGCGCGCCTTGAAAAAGCCGCCGATGGGCAGAACATCCTGATGTCCGCGCCAGCCGGTGGCATGGACGGACCGGATTTTGCGTTCGATACCGGTGATCCCGATGCCGGAAATGCGGCTGTGCATACCGGGGAAATATTCCGCCACCAGCGAGCGGGACAGGCCGACAGCCTCGAAGTTCAACCCCCCCCGATAAGAGGAAATCACGGAGATCCCCATCTTTGACATGATCTTCAGCAGGCCCTGGTTGATGGCCTCGCGGTAGCGGTCCTTGGCCTCGTCCAGGGTGAAATCCAGCAGGCCGCGCTCTATCCGGTCGGCCAGGGAATCCAGCGCCAGATAGGCGTTGACCGTGGTGGCACCGGCCCCGACCAGAACCGCGAAATAATGCGGGTCGATACATTCCGCCGAACGCACGTTAAGCGAGGTAAACGTGCGCAGCCCCTTTTGCACCAGCCAGGTATGCACGGCCGAGGTGGCAAGGATCATCGGCATCGGCACCTTGTCCGCGTTCTGGTGCGAATCCGTCAGAACGATATGGGCAATGCCGGCCCGCACGGCTTCTTCGGCCTCCAGCTGGATGCGGTCCAGTTCCTCTTGCAGGGTGCCGTCAACGGGGAAGGTGCAGTCGATGGTAACGGCGCTGTCCCCGAAATATTTCATCATGGCGGCAAAACGGCCGTTGGATACAAAGGGGCTGTCCAGCGTCAGGATCTCTGTCTGCGAGCTGTCCTGATCCAGCACGTTTTTCAGGTTCCCGAAACGGGTTTTCAGGCTCATCACCCGGAATTCGCGCAGGGAATCGATCGGCGGATTGGTCACCTGGCTGAAGTTCTGGCGGAAGTAATGGCTGAGCGGGCGGTATTTTTCCGACAAAACCGCACTGGGCGTGTCATCCCCCATAGAGGCCAGCGGCTCCTTCGCGTCCTCTACCATCGGGCTAAGGATCATTTCCAGTTCTTCGACGGTAAAGCCCGCCGCCACCTGCCGTTTGCGCAGGTTGTCGCCGGTGAATTTGGGCTGCTCGTCCACACCGTCAGTGATTTTTTCAAGGTCGGTGATCCGTTCCACCCACTCGCCAAAGGGCTGGCTGGCCGCCAGCATGTCCTTCAGGTCGGTATCGTGCCACAGCTTGCCCTCGGCCATATCGACCGCCAGCATCTGCCCGGGGCCAAGCGCCCCCTTTTCAACGATCTGCAGTTCGTCAACGGGAACCATGCCGGCCTCGGATCCGGCAATCACCAACCCGTCGCCCGTCACCACATAGCGCATGGGACGCAGGCCGTTGCGGTCCAGTCCGGCCGCCACCCAGCGCCCGTCGGTCATGGCCAGTGCGGCGGGGCCGTCCCAGGGCTCTATCACCGAATTTGCATAGGAATACATGTTCTGCCAGGCCTGCGGAATGGCCGTGGCCGCATTGGACCAGCTTTCAGGCACCAGAAGGGTTTTGGCCATCGGCGCCGAACGTCCGGCCCGCACCATCATTTCAAACACCGAATCCAGCGCCGCAGAATCCGAGGCCCCGTGCGCGATCACCGGTTTGATATCCTCGGCCATGTCCCCGAAGGCGTTGGAGGCCATGCGGATCTCGTGGCTTTTCATCCAGTTGACGTTACCCTTGAGGGTGTTGATCTCGCCATTATGGGCCAGCATGCGGAAGGGTTGCGCCAGCCACCACTGCGGGAAGGTGTTGGTGGAATACCGCTGGTGGTAGATGGCAAAGGCGCTTTCGAAACGCTCGTCCATCAGGTCGGGGTAGAATACGGCGACCTGCTCGGCCAGCATCATACCCTTGTAGATGATGGAGCGGCAGGACAGCGACGCCACATACAGCCCGTCGATCAGGGCGGCAGCGGCGGCCTTTTCGATGCGGCGGCGGATGACATACAGCTCGCGTTCAAAGGTTTCCTCGTCCACGCCCTTGGAGTTGGAAATCAGGATCTGCTCGATTTCCGGGCGGGTGGCATTGGCCTTTTCGCCAAGGCAGGAAATATCCACCGGCACATGGCGCCAGCCATAGATGTAATACCCCATGCGCAGCACTTCGGATTCCACGATCGTGCGGCATTTTTCCTGCGCGGCAAAATCGGTGCGCGGCAGAAAGATCTGCCCGACGGCAATCAGGTTGTTGTCGGGTTCATGGCCGGTGCGCCGGATCTGGTCGTAAAAGAAACTGACCGGAATCTGCACATGGATGCCGGCCCCGTCGCCGGTCTTTCCGTCTGCATCCACAGCCCCGCGATGCCAGACGGCCTTTAGCGCGGCAATGCCGTTTTCCACCACCTGACGGCGCGGCTTCCCATCGACCGAGACCACAAGCCCCACCCCGCAGGAGGCATGCTCGTCATCCTTGCGATACATGCCGCAGCAGGACAGTTCATCACGCTTGGCTTCATATTCCGCGGCCCATTTTTCGTCGTATTTGGTCATGTTCAATTCTCCAGATATGCCGCAATGCGGTCCGCGGCCTCGCGTCCGTCGTGGATGGCCCAGACAACAAGACTGGCGCCGCGCACGATGTCGCCGGCGGCAAACACGCCCTTGATGCTGGTTTCATAGGTGTTGAAATCCGCCTTGATCGTGCCCCAGCGGGTCACTTCCAGTTCCGGCGTGTCCCACAGAGCCGGCAGGTCCTCGGGGGAAAAGCCCAGCGCCTTGATCACCAGATCGGCAGGTTCCGTATATTCCGCCCCTTCGACCGGTTCAGGCGTTTGCCGCCCCGAGGCATCCGCCGCCCCGAGCTGCATTTTCTGCACGATCACGCCGGTAACCGATGTATCGCCGGTAAAGCCCTTCGGCGCGGCCAGCCAGACAAATTCCACGCCTTCTTCCTCGGCGTTCCGGGTTTCGCGTACGGAACCGGGCATGTTGGCACGGTCGCGGCGGTACAGGCATTTCACCGATTTCGCCCCCTGACGGATGGCGGTGCGCACGCAGTCCATCGCCGTATCACCGCCGCCGATAACCACGACGTTCTTGCCCTTGGCGTCCAGCTTTCCGTTGTCGATTTCCGGCACATCGTCCCCGAAATTCAGGTGATTGCTGGCGGTCAGATATTCCAGCGCCGGCACGATCCCGTCCAGACCGGCCCCCGGCCCGCCCAGATCCCGCGCCTTGTAAACGCCCGTAGCGATCAGCACCGCATCGTGTTTTTCGCGCAGCGCGTCAAAAGAAATATCCTTCCCGACCGCGCAGTTGTTGACGATTTCCACCCCGCTTTGCACCAGCTGGTCAACGCGGCGCATAACGACATCTTTTTCCAGCTTGAACCCGGGGATGCCATAGGTCAGCAAGCCGCCGGAACGGTCGTTGCGATCGTAAACCGTGACCTTGAACCCCAGCCGCCGCAGCCGGTCCGCCGCCGCCAGCCCTCCCGGCCCCGCGCCGATAATCCCGACCGAGCTGTCAAGTTCCTCATACGGGGTGGCCGGCTGCACCCAGCCCTGTTCCCAGGCGGTATCCGTGATGTATTTTTCCACCGCGCCGATGGTGACAGTTTCGAAGCCGGCCTGCTCTATCACGCAATTCCCCTCGCACAGGCGGTCCTGCGGGCAGATCCGGCCGCAGATTTCGGGGAAGGTGTTTGTCTGCTGGCTTAGCTGATAGGCCTCTTGCAGGCGCCCCGTTGCGGTCAGGCGCAGCCAGTCGGGGATGTTGTTGTGCAGGGGGCAATGGGACTGGCAGAAAGGCACGCCGCATTGGCTGCACCGGCTGGCCTGCTCCTCGGCCTTTTGAGTGATGAATTCCTTGTAAATCTCATGGAAGTCATGGCGACGCGCTTCGGCGTCCCGTTTTTCGGGCATATCCCGGGGCACGTCCACAAATTTCAGCATCGGTTGTTTGGCCATGGTCTGCTCCTGCGTTTACTCGGAGCCACTTCTTACAGAGCCAAGTCGCACATGAAAAGGCATAAATACTGACCTATATTCGCAAAAACGATAAAATACACACAAGTGCCGCAGTGGCGTCACAAATAATAGGTAATAAATCGGACTTAATAATTATCCCCCCCTTGTTTTATAGTCGTATCCAAACACCGAAAGCCCGATTATGAATCTACTCTACCTTCTGATATTGGCGCTCCTTCAAGGCATAACCGAGTTTCTGCCGGTCTCTTCTTCCGGCCACCTGATTCTCCTGCCGCGTCTGTTGGGGTTGGGGATTAAGGGCTGATGCTGGATGTGGCTGTGTATGTGGGCGCGCTCGGCGCGGCGTCTGGTTTATAGGTCTACGCCCTAGAACCGCGTCACGTCACAGGCCGTATCCGCCCCCTCGCCCGCCGCAATGCGGGCGACCATTTCCCCGATCCGCGGGCCGATGGTCAGGCCGATATGCTGGCCGCCATAGGCGTGGATGATATTCGGGGCCCCCTCCGTCTCGCCCACGGCGGGCAGGCTGTCGGGCAGGGTCGGACGATGGCCCATCCATTCCGTTGCATGGTCATAGGAAAGCGCGGGGAAAACCGCCTGCAACCGGCGTTTCAGCAGGGCAAGGGGCGCGGGGGACGGCGGGGCTTGCAAGCCCGCCAGCTCCACAATGCCGGCCGCGCGCAGAAACCCGTCCATCGGGGTGACAACAAACTGCGCATCGGCGACCATAAACGGATGCGCCGGCGTGATATTCGCCCCGTGCAGCGACAGATGATAGCCGCGCTCGGTTTCCAGACGGCTGCGCAGGCCGTTCGCCCGCGCCATCCGGCCGGACCATGCCCCTGCCGCCAGCACGACCTTGGCCGCCGCCAGCTCCGTGCCATCAGCCAGCCGAACCCGTGCCGGTTTGCCCGCTGTCACCCCGCGCACCTCGCCCTGTAGCACCGTGCCGCCATTGGCCTGAAAATGCGCCGCCAGCGCCGCGACATAGCGGCCCGGGTCGGTGATCCAGCCGTGATCGGGGTATAGCGCGGCAAAACTGTAGCCCTCGCCCAGGTCGGGGAAACGGCGGGTCAGCGCGGCGCGGTCCAGATATTGCGGTGTATAACCGGCGGTGGCCTTCAGGGCATTCACGCGCCGCTGCCCCTCATAATCCGCTTGCGAGCGATAGACATAGGCATAGTCCCCCGTGCGGATAAATGCCGCCGCCCCGCCCCCCTTCCCCC
>JALWQC010000253.1 GCA_027080755.1 Paracoccaceae bacterium | reverse complement strand
GTTCTGGGGGGCGCTTTGCTGGCGGCGCTGCTGGTGATGTTCCGCCGGTTCGACCGCAAATTCTATGCCTATTATCTGTTGCACGACTATGCGTTCTGGGCGCAATCCGGCGGGGCGATGCCGCCGGCCCTGCACCGGCGGGTGCAGGATTTTGCCGACCGGATAGAGGCGGCGCTGGACAGCGACGCGGACGAGGTGCTGGTGGTGGGCCATTCCTCGGGGGCGCATCTGGCGGTGAATCTGCTGGCCGAGGTGCTGCGCCGCCGTCCCGAGGCGCCGAAACTGGCGTTTCTGACCCTCGGGCAGACGATTCCGGTGGTGTCCTTCCTGCCCGGGGCGCGCGATCTGCGCCGCGATCTGCGCCGGATTTCCCTGCGCCCGGATGTGTTCTGGCTGGATGTCTCGGCGCCCGGGGACGGGGCCTGTTTTGCCCTGTCCGATCCCGTGGCCGTCAGCGGCGTTGCCCCGCCCGAGGGGGCGCAATTCGGGCCGAAAATCATTTCCGCCGCTTTTTCCGAGACCATGACACCGGAACACCAGCGCCGCACCCGCTGGCGGTTCTTGCGCCGGCATGTGCAATATCTGTGCGCCTTTGAACGCCCGCGCGATTACGACTATTTCCGCGTTACCGCCGGCCCCCTGACCCTGCGGGACCGGTTCGCGGAGCGGGGGAATACGGCCTCGGCCAAATATACGCCGCTATCACCATTTCGCGACACAGGGGACGGAGATGTCTGAGCTACCACCAAAACCGGCCAGCCGGCCTGATGGCGCGGGGATTGTGCAGCGGATCCGCCTGTTCCGGCAGGATATGTTTGCCTCGCAGCCCGAGCGGCTGTATCGCGCGAAAATGGCCGAGATGCGGACACCCTTTTACCGCTCGTTTCTGGTTAACACCCCCGATCTGGTGCATCGTGTTCTGGTGCAGGAGGCCGACAATTTCCCCAAATCCGAAGTGCTGGCCGACACGCTGCGCGCGCTTCTGGGGGACTCGATTTTTGCCACCAACGGCGAACAGTGGCGCGCGCAACGCGATATTATCAACCCCGCCTTCAAGGGCTGCCCGCGGCAGGCTTTTGCGCAGATGCGCGCCGCGGGCGAGGATGCAATTGCCCGCCTGCAAGGGGCGCAACAGCCTGTGGAGATGGAGTTCGTGACCTCCTATCTGGCGGCGGATATCATTTTCCGCACCCTGTTTTCCAAACCGCTGGGCGAAACCCGCGCTTTGGCCGTGTTCGAGGCCTTTCGCGCCTATCAGAAAACCCAGCCGCTGTGGAATATTCCGGCCTTGTTGCGCCTGCCGCGCTGGGTGCCGCGGATGCGCTCGAAACAGGCGCGCCACCATGCCGGGGTGATCCGCGCGCTGCTGGGCGATCTGGTGGCCGAGCGGCAGGCGGAAATCGCGGCCGGCACCGCGCCCGACGATCTGGCCACCAGCCTGATGACGGCCGTGGACCCGCAGACGGGCAAGGGCTTCAGCCCGCAGGAGATGGTCGATCAGGTGGCGATTTTCTTTCTGGCAGGGCATGAGACATCGGCCTCGGCGCTGGCCTGGACCTTCTATTTGCTGGCGACGCACCCCGATATTCAGGACCGCGTAGCCGAGGAATCCCGCCTGTTGTCCAGCCTGCCCGCGCCCGGGGATATGTCGGCCCTGCGGTTTACGAAACATGTGTTCCACGAGGGGCTGCGCCTGTATCCCCCCGTGCCGGTTTTTGTGCGCGAGGCGGCGGTGGAAACGCAATTCCGCGGGCGGCGCGTGCCGAAAGGGTCGATGGTGCTGGTGTCGCCGTGGTATCTGCAACGTCATGAAAACCTGTGGGAAAATCCCGATGCCTTTGATCCCGACCGCTGGGAAACCCCCAACGGCAAGGCGCGCAAACGCGATGCCTTTATTCCGTTTTCCGCCGGCAAACGGGTATGCCCCGGGGCCGGTTTCGGACGGATCGAGGGGGTGTTGATGCTGGCGATGTTTTTGCGGGCCTTCCGGCTGGAACCTGCCGGAAATGTGCCGGTGCCGGTGGCGCATCTGACGGTGCGCTCGAAGGACGGGATCTATCTGTCGCTGTCGCCGCGTGTCTGATACCAGCGCAACACATACAGCCGGATCGCCGTGGCCAGCCCGCTGTCCATGCCGCGGGCGGCGTCGATCTCGGCGGCCAGCCCGTTGATGGTTTTGCCCTCGGCTCTGGCGATGTCCAGAAAGGCGCGCCAGAAGGGATCCTCGAGCGAGACACTGGTGCGGTGGCCGCGCAGGGTCAGCGAGTGTTTTTGCGGTCTCATGTGTCGGAATCGCGTTTGTGGCCGTCCAGCTTCTGCGCGGCAAAATCGTTCAGCCGCACCACCCGTTCCCGTTCCGGTTTGCGCAGGTTCGCAATGGCGTCGAGACGCTGTTTTTTCTTTTCCTGCACCTTCTCGCGCGTGATCTGTTTGCGGCGGGTGCGTAGGTTAACCACTTTTGCCATAGAGAAAACCTGCCACGCGGGGCGGCAGGTTTCAAGGGGTTTGACAGGTCGGCGCGGTTATTTCGGGCCGATCATGTCCTTGGGCTGCACCACCCGGTCAAAGGTTTCGGCATCCACCAGCCCTAGATTGATCGCCTCTTCGCGCAGGGTCGTGCCGTTTTTATGCGCGGTTTTGGCCACCTTGGTGGCATTGTCATAGCCGATGGTGGGGGCCAGTGCGGTGACCAGCATCAGGCTTTCCTTCATCAGCTTTTCGATGCGCTCCTTGTTGGGTTTGATGCCGTTGAGCATCCGCTCGGTAAAGCTGTCGGTGGCGTCGCCCAGAAGCTGGATGGATTGCAGCAGGTTATAGGCCATCATCGGGTTGTAGACGTTCAGCTCGAAATGCCCTTGCGAGCCGGCAAAGCCGATGGCGGCGTCATTGCCCATGACGTGGATGGCAACCTGTGTCAGGGCCTCGGCCTGGGTCGGGTTGACCTTGCCGGGCATGATAGAGGACCCCGGCTCGTTTTCCGGCAGGATCAGTTCCCCCAGACCCGAGCGCGGACCGGAGCCGAGGAAGCGGATGTCGTTGGCGATTTTATAGGCGCTGGCGGCAACGGTTTTCAGGGCGCCGGACATAAAGACCATGGCGTCATGGCCGGCGAGGGCCTCGAATTTGTTCGGCGCGGTAACGAAGGGCAGGCCGGTGATTTCGGCCATATTGGCCGCCACCAGCTCGCCCCAGCCTTTGGGGGTATTCAGGCCGGTGCCAACCGCCGTGCCGCCCTGTGCCAGTTCGTAAATGCCGGGCAGGGCCAGATTGACGCGGGCAATCCCCATGCGGATCTGGTGGGCGTAACCGGAAAATTCCTGCCCCAGCGTCAGCGGCGTGGCGTCCTGCGTGTGGGTGCGCCCGATCTTGATGATGTCCCTGAATTCTTCGGATTTCGCTTCCAGTCCGGCGGCCAGTTTTTCCAGCCCGGGCAGCAGCACGTCGCGCACGGACATGGCAACGGCGATGTGCATCGCGGTGGGGAAGGTGTCGTTGGAGGATTGCCCCATGTTGACGTGGTCGTTGGGATGCACCGGATCCTTGGAGCCGATGGTGCCGCCCAGCAACTCGATGGCGCGGTTGGCGATTACCTCGTTGGCGTTCATGTTGGATTGCGTGCCGGAGCCCGTCTGCCAGACGACCAGCGGGAAGTTGTCGCTAAGCTTGCCGTCGATGACCTCGGTCGCGGCGGTTTGAATCGCGTTGGCGCGTTCCAGATCCAGACGTTCCAGCGAATGGTTGGCCTTGGCGCAGGCCTTTTTGATAACGCCGAGGGCGCGGATGATGGCCTCGGGCTGTTTTTCCCAGCCGATGGGGAAATTCATCAGCGAACGCTGGGTTTGCGCACCCCAGTATTTGTCTGCGGGAACTTCGAGCGGGCCGAAGCTGTCGGTTTCGATGCGGGTAGCGGTCATGGCCAGGACTCCTGTTTGCAATGCCTTTGGCCATTCTTAGCGCCATTGGACAGGCCTGCCAATGGGGAAGATCGCAATTGTATACCGTTGTAGACCGAAGCGGATCAGTTTTTGCGGAAAGCGTCCAGCGAGACCACATCGGCGTCGCCTTTGGGGGCCTCGTCGGTGTCGTCTTCCTGCGGCTCGGGGGGGGTGGGATCCTCGTAACTGTCGAAACGCAGGCCGAATTCCACGGACGGATCGACAAAGGTGGTGATGGCGTCAAAGGGGATCACCATCGGCTCGGCCGTGTCGTTGAAGTTGAGCGTCACGGTAAAGCGGTCGTCCATCACGGCAAGGTCGTCGAACCAGTGCTGCATGACGATGGTCATTTCCTCGGGGTGGGCCTCTTTAATCCATTGGGACATGTCCACGCCCGGATGGGTGGTGTCGAAGGTGATGAAAAAGTGATGCTCCCCGGGCAGGCCGCCTTCGGCCACCTGTTGCAGGATGTTTTTCAGCAGGCCCTGCATCGCCTTGTGCATCATATAGCCGTAGTCGAGTGTGTCAGACATAGTTTACCCCTGTTTCCTTACCGGATGATTAACAGATTTCCCGCCCGAGGGAAGGGGGAATCCGCTTTTGCGGGCGCGCTTGACTTGGCGGGCGTGTTGCGGGGATAATTTCGGATATTGCAGGCTTTCGGGGATTTACTTCATGTCATTCAAGATGCGGATGGTGTTGCACGAGGTCATAAACGGCCTAGGTTTCGGGCTTTTTCTGGCCATACAGGGGGTGTTTTTCCTGCAAAAAGGGTTGGAGCTATGGCAGATCGGGCTGGTTTTTGCCGCGATCGGCGGTGCGACGGCCCTGTTCGAATTGCCCTTCGGTGCCGTGGCCGACATCCACGGCCGGCTGAAGGTTTTCCGCATTTCCGTCATCGTGCGTCTGCTGGCAACGGCGCTGGCCCTGCTGTCCCCGGGGTTCGCCGGCCTGCTGGTGGCGGCCGTTTTGTGGGGGCTGTCGCAGGCGCTGAACAGCGGTTCCATCGATGCCTGGGTGGTGGAGCGGGTAAAGGACATGGGCGAAGAGGCGCGACTGCAATCCTACATCGGCAGCTTTCAGGGCGCGATGGCGGCGGGCATGACGCTGGGCGCGATCCTCGGGGGGTATCTGCCGGCGGTGATGCCGGAAACGCACTGGTTTGTGCCGACGGGCTGGAACCTGCTGGCGCTGATGCTGCTGGGGGCGCTGAATCTGGCATTGATGCCGGTTCTGTTCCCCGAGGGCGAGGTTCCGACCCCGCCGCAGGATCGCGAAACGCTGGCGCGGCAGCTGAAAAGCGGGATCGGCTTTGCGCTGGGCAACCGCACCTTGCGCGCGATTCTGGTGCTGGGGGTGTTTCTGGGGCTGGCGATGGCCTCGCTCGATGCCTATTGGCAGCCCCGTCTGGTGGAAATCGCGGGCAAGCCGACCTATGCCGCTTTTGGCTGGATTACGGCGGGGTATTTCGCCATGGCCATTCTGGGGGCGGTGCTGATCGGGCCGCTGGCCGAATGGGCCAATGTCAGCGCCCGCGTGCAGGTGATGCTGCTGCCGCTGCTGCTGGCGGGGGTGCTGTTTGCGCTGTCGCGGCAGGGGGCCTTCTGGCCCTATGTCGGGGCGTATCTGTCATTCATGCTGGTGTTTTCCATGATCAATCCGCCGGTCGAAACCCTGTTGAATAGGGAAACCCCGGACGAGATCCGCTCTACCATGCAAAGCCTGCTTAGCCTGGTGCTGACGCTGGGCGGGGCGGTGTCCATGCTGCTTTTCGCGCCGGTGG
>JALWQC010000252.1 GCA_027080755.1 Paracoccaceae bacterium | reverse complement strand
TTTTGCGGTTGAAGTCGCCCTCCAACCCGTGGCCGATGGCCTCGTGCAGCAGAATGCCGGGCCAGCCGTTACCCAGCACCACGTCCATAACGCCGGCGGGGGCGGGTTCCGCATCCAGATTGACGCGGGCGATGCGCAGGGCCTCGCGGGCGACGGATTGCCAGTGGTCGCGGTCCATCAGGGGGGCAAGGGCATGGCGCCCGCCCGTGGCATGGTGGCCGCTTTCGCGCCGCCCGTTCCGTTCCACGATAACCGAGATGCTGATCCCCGTCATCGGGCGGGCGTCCGTCAGATGCACCCCGTCGGGGCGCAGGATGTCCACCTCCTGCATGGTGGCCGACAGGCTGGCGCTGACCTGCACCACCGAAGGGTCGAGATCGCGCACAAAGGCATCGATTTCCCGCAGTAGTTCGATTTTGGCCGGAAAAGCGGCATCCACGAACGGGTCACGATCACTGTAAAGACGCCGGTTGGTGGCGCGCGGCGGCGGGGCCATTGTGCCGCCCCCGTCCCCGACGGCCAGACGCGCGGTCTCGGCGGCCCGCTTCAACGCGGCTTCGGATATCTCCGAGGAATGGGCATATCCCGCCGTTTCCCCCAGAATTGCCCGCATCCCGAACCCTTCCGAGGCGTCATAGCTGGCATTTTTCACCCGTCCGTCGTCCAGCACCAGCACCTCGGAGCGGCGCCGTTCCAGGAACAGCTCCCCGTCCTCGGCCCCGCTTGTGGCATCGCGCAGGGTGGAAAGGCTGGTTTCAAGGTCCAGATTGTCCTCGAACGGGCGGAATTTCGGGGGGGTCTTGGTCATGGAAAGGTCCTTTTCAGGTGTTGCGATGTCCTGTGACCCTGCGGCGGAATGCCCCGAATGGCCGGTTTCTCTGTCTAACTTCAACATACCTATTGATCTAGATCAAATTTCTGCACTATAAATTTGATCTAGATCAATAACGGGATTCTGCCCGTCAAACTGCGCTGTTAAACGCAGGTATAATATAAAGTGCGGCAAAAGCACGAACAAGGGGACTGAATGATGCGGATTGGCGTTTTCTTCACACGGATTGCAACACTGGCCGCGGGACTGACCGCAGCGGGGGGGGCATGGGCGCAGGATAATCTGCAAGGGCTGGAAAGCATTGGCAAGCCGGTTCAGGGGGGAATCGGGTTCCAGCCGGCCTCGACCGAGCTGGCACATGATTTGCAATGGCTCGACGGCATGATCCTGTGGATCATTGGCGGCATTACCCTGCTGGTTTCCGTTTTGCTGATCTACGCGATTTTCCGTTTCAACAAAAAGGCCAATCCGGTGCCGGCGCGCTTTACCCATAACAGCGCGATCGAAATGGCCTGGACCCTTATCCCGATCCTGATTCTGATTGTCATCGGCTCTTTTTCCCTGCCGATCCTTTACAAACAGCTGGAGGTGCCGGAATCCGACCTGACGATCAAGGTGACGGGCAACCAGTGGTACTGGTCCTATGAATACCCCGAAAGCGGCATTGAGTTCGACGCCAATATGCTGGGCCAGGGAGAGCCGGGCCTGACCGAAACCGCTAAGGCCGAGCTGGCCGAATATGGCTATGCCGAGGATGAATTCCTGCTGGCGACAGACAATGCGGTTGTTGTGCCGGTCAATGCGGTGGTGCGTTTGCAGATCACCGGTTCGGATGTGATCCATTCCTGGGCCATGCCGTCCTTTGGTGTGAAACTGGATGCGGTTCCGGGCCGTCTGGCGGAAACCTGGTTCGCGGCGGAACATGAAGGCGTCTACTTCGGCCAATGTTCCGAGCTGTGCGGTATTAACCATTCCTACATGCCGATCACGGTCAAGGTTGTCTCGCAAGAGGCATACGATGAATGGCTGAAGGGCGCGAAAGAGGAATTCGCCGGCATCGCCCCCACTGTAACCGTCGCCTCGGCAGACTAGGCGCAAACGAAAGAATATCATGGCAGATGCAACCTGGATAGATAACGGCAAGGAATACGAGGCCGGCTTCGGCGATTATGTCGAACTGCTGAAGCCGCGGGTCATGCGGCTGGTGATTTTTACCGCTGCGGTGGGCCTGTTTGCTGCGCCGGTTCCGGTGCATCCGGTCATCGCCTTTGCCGCAATCCTGTGTATTGCTGTCGGGGCCGGGGCCTCGGGGGCGCTGAACATGTGGTGGGATCGCGATATCGATGCGGTGATGAAACGCACCGCCGGACGCCCCATCCCCTCGGGCCGTGTCACCGGCCCCGAGGCGCTGGCCATCGGCATAACCCTGTCGTTCATGTCGGTGATGATGCTGGCGCTGTTTGCCAACCTGTTTGCCGCCGGTTTGCTGGCCTTTACCATCTTTTTCTACGCTGTGGTTTATTCCATGTGGCTGAAACGCAGCACGCCGCACAACATCGTTATCGGTGGGGCTGCCGGGGCTTTTCCGCCGATGATCGGCTGGGCTGTGGCGACGGGGGGGATCAGCCTTGAAAGCATCCTGATGTTCGGGCTGATTTTCATCTGGACCCCGCCGCATTTCTGGGCGCTGGCCCTGTTTCGCAACGATGATTACAAAAACGCCTGCATTCCGATGATGCCGGTCAGCAAAGGGGATCGCAGCACGCGGCGCCAGATTCTTGGCTATTCGCTGCTGTTGGTCCCGATCGCCATGACGCTGGCCTTTACGCAGGTGGGCGGGGTGGTCTATTTCACCGTCGCCAGCATCCTGAACGCCGGTTTCCTGATCGGGGCGGTGCGCCTGTTCCGCCGCAGCGAGGATGCCGCCAAGGCCGACAATTACCGCGCCGAGAAACAGTTCTTCGGCTTTTCCATCGTCTATCTTTTCGTGCTTTTCGTAGCCATCCTTGTCGAAGCCGCCCTGCGCGCCTTCGATCTGGGGCTGGCGGGCTGGCCGGTATGGGTATGAGCATGACCAACGGTATCCGCCCCGAACACGAGCTGCACACACGCCGGCGCGGGCGCAACATGGCCCTCGGGCTGGTGCTGCTGTCCTTTGTCGCGCTGATCTTTGCCGTGACAATCGTCAAACTGTCCAAACCCCAGTCCGAAGATATTCACGCCCCCAATTTTTCCATAGAGGCGGAATAGCATGGACAAGAATACAAAATCGGTTGTGGTGCTGGTCGGCATTGTCCTTTTCATGGGGGCAATGGCCTGGGCCTCGATCCCGTTTTATAACTGGTTCTGTCGCGTAACCGGCTATGGCGGCACGACAGCCACGGCCGAGGCCGCGCCAGCCGAAATTCTGGACCAGACGGTGACGGTGCGGTTCGATGCCTCGCTCGATCGGGATATGGAATGGGAATTCAAGCCGGTGCAAACCAAAATGACCCTGCGCATCGGCGAGGTCGGCCTTGCCTTTTTCGAGGCCTACAACCCCACAGACCGCGTAATTGCCGGCTCGGCGGCCTATAATGTCTCGCCCTTCAGCGCCGGCGCGTTTTTCAACAAGATCGACTGTTTCTGTTTCACATATCAGGTTCTGCAACCGGGCCAGCGGGAAATCCTGCCGGTTACCTTTTATGTCGATCCCGAAATCGTCAAGGACCCGGACGGCAAATATATCCACGATATCACGCTGTCCTACACTTTCTACGAGACCGACTTGCCCGAAGACGCGCAGCTGTCGCAAGCCGAAACAACAGATAATAAAACCGGCACGGCGTTAAACTGACCGCACGTGTTTAATAAAAGAGGGAACCAACATGGCGCATGCTAAAGACCACGATTACCACATTCTACCCCCCAGCCCGTGGCCGTTTCTGGGGGCGCTAGGGGCTTTTACCATGCTGTTCGGCGCAGCTCTGTTCTTCCACGATTCCGGCCCGTGGGTCATGCTGATCGGCTTGGCGATTGTGCTGTATTCCATGTACACATGGTGGTCCGATGTCATCGTAGAGGCCCGCGTAGGCGACCATACCCCCGTGGTGCAGATCGGCCTGCGCTATGGCGTGATCCTGTTTATCACCTCCGAGGTGATGTTCTTTGTTGCCTGGTTCTGGTCTTTCTTCAAGCATGCCCTCTATCCGATGCAGGAAGGCACCGGCGGTGTCTGGCCCCCCGTCGGGATTGAAACGCTGGATCCCTGGCATATCCCGCTGATCAACACCCTGATCCTGTTGCTGTCGGGTATGGCCGTGACATGGGCGCACCATGCGCTGGTGCATAACAACGACCGCAAGGCGCTGATTCAGGGGCTGGCGATTGCCGTTGTGCTGGGGATGCTGTTTACCTTCTTCCAGGCCTATGAATACGCCCATGCGACGTTCAGTTTCTCCGGCAACATTTACGGGGCGAATTTCTTTATGGCGACGGGTTTTCACGGATTTCATGTGATTATCGGCACGATTTTTCTGTTTGTCTGCCTGATCCGCGCCATCAAGGGGGACTTCACCCCGACACAGCACGTCGGGTTTGAAGCCGCAGCCTGGTACTGGCACTTCGTGGATGTGGTCTGGCTATTCCTGTTCGCCGCCGTCTATATCTGGGGTGGCTGACCGGCCCGCTGGCCCTGCCTGATCCAATACGCTAATGACAACGCGGGCCTTCTGTGGCCCGCGTTTTCTTTTGAAAGGACTCCTATGACCCGCCGCATGATTTTCCCGCTGGTTCTCGGCATTGTCGGAACGGCCATTTTGCTGTCGCTCGGCACCTGGCAGTTGATGCGCCTGCAATGGAAAACACAAATCCTGAACGGCATCGAAAGCCGGCTGGAAGCAGACCCCGTGGCCCTGCCGGACAATCCCGATCCGGTGGCGGACAAATATCTGCTGGTCAAGGTGACCGGGGATATCGGGGGGCAGGAACTGCATGTGCTGACATTTGCCGATACCGGCCCGGGCTTCAAGGTGATCGTGCCCATGACCCTGCCGGACGGTCGGCGGATCCTGCTGGATCGCGGTTTTATCCCCGAGACGGCCAAGCAGACCCCGCGCAAGGGCGGGCGCACCACGGTGATCGGGGCGCTGGTCTGGCCGCAGGAAACCGACAAATATGTCCCCGAGCCAAATCTGGACAAAAACATCTGGTTCGCCCGTGATGTTGATCTGATGGCGAAAACACTGGGAACGGAGCGGGTGATGCTCTCGGTTCTCAAATCCTCCAACCTGTCGGGGGTGACGCCTTTGCCGGTGAATGTGAACATCCCGAACCGGCATCTGGAATATGTTTTGACGTGGTATTCGCTGGCAATTATCTGGATCGGGATGACAGGCTATCTTATTTGGCGTATCAAGCGCAAAACGGCGTGAATCAGGATCAGATAATGCAATATATTTCCACCCGCGGGCAGGCACCTGCGTTGAATTTCGAAGAAGCCATGCTAAGCGGCCTCGCGCGGGATGGCGGGCTGTATGTCCCTGAAAGCTGGCCGCAGATGGGGGCCGATGAAATCGCCGCGCTGGCCGGTCTGTCCTACGAGGAAATCGCCTTTCGCGTCATGAAGCCTTTTGTCGGCGAGACCTTCACGGACACGGAATTTCGCGGGATTATCGAGCGCGCCTATGCAAGTTTCCATCACGACGCGCGGGTGCCGCTGGTGCAGCTTGGCGCCAATGATTTTATGCTGGAACTGCATCACGGACCGACGCTGGCCTTCAAGGATGTGGCCATGCAGCTGATCGGGCAGATGTTCGACGCGGCGCTGAAACGGCGCGGGGAACGGGTGACGATCGTTGGCGCGACCTCGGGTGATACCGGTTCCGCCGCGATAGAGGCTTTCGCCGGGCTGGACTCGGTCGATGTGTTTATTATG
>JALWQC010000251.1 GCA_027080755.1 Paracoccaceae bacterium | reverse complement strand
TGAAGGCCTTAACCGTGCGTATGATATGATTATCACCGCCGAAGAGCTGGACAACAAAGTTACCGAAAAACTGGAAGCGGCGCGCGCCGATTTCGAGATGAAGGGCTTTCGCAAGGGGCATGTTCCCTTTGCCGTGATGAAAAAAATGTTCGGCCAGTCGGTTCTGGGCGAGGCGCTTCAGGAAACTGTCGATGCCGCGATTCAGGAACATTTCGACAAGTCCGGCGACCGTCCGACCATGCAGCCGGACGTGAAGATGGCCAACGAGGAATGGAAAGAAGGCGACGATGTGGAAATCAAGCTTTCCTACGAAGTCCTGCCCGAAATCACCGACCCCGACTTCAGCAAGCTGAAGCTGGAGCGTCTGGTGGTCGAAGCCGACGACGAGGCCGTGAACGAGGCGCTGGAAAATCTGGCGGCCCAGTCGCAGAATTTTGAGAAGCGCCGCAAAGGCTCCAAGGCGAAAGAGGGCGATCAGGTTGTGATCGACTTCCTCGGCAAGATCGACGGCGAACCCTTCGAGGGCGGCGCCGGCGAGGATTACCCGCTGGTTCTGGGCTCCAACAGCTTTATCCCCGGTTTCGAGGACCAGCTGGTCGGCGCCAAGGAAGGCGACGAGATCGACGTGAAGGTTACCTTCCCGAAGGAATACGGCGCGGAAAATCTGGCCGGCAAGGACGCGGTTTTCGAATGCAAGGTGAAAGAGGTCCGCGAACCCAAGCCTGCCGAAGTCAACGATGAACTGGCTGCCAAATTCGGCGCCGAAAATCTGGACGCGCTGAAAGACCAGATCAAGGAAAGCCTGGCCGGCGAATACAAGAACGCCGCCCGTATGGTGATGAAGCGCCAGCTGATGGACGAGCTGGACAAGCTGGTCGATTTCGAACTGCCCCCCTCGCTGGTGGAAGTCGAGGCACAGCAGATCGCGCATCAGCTCTATCACGATGAACACCCCGAGGATCACGGCCACGACCACGGCGACATAGAGATCACGGACGAGCATCGCAAACTGGCCGAACGCCGCGTGCGTCTGGGCCTGTTGCTGGCCGAGGTCGGCAACAAGAACAACGTCGAGGTTTCCGAACAGGAAATCCAGCAGGCCATGTTCAACCAGGCCAGCCAGTATCCGGGTCAGGAACGCGAGTTCTTCGAATACATGCAGAAAAACCCGCAGGCCCAGCAGCAGCTGCGCGCCCCGATCTTTGAAGACAAGGTTGTCGATTACATCGTCGAGCTGGCCGATGTGGAGGACAAGAAGGTCTCCAAAGAGGAACTGGAAGAGGCTATCAAGAACCTCGACAAGGAATAATCCTGCAAAACAGGCGAATTCAGGGGGGCGGGTCGCAGGATCCGCCCCCTGTTTATTGTCCGCCCGTTGGAAAACTTCCCCTTGCAGACCCCCTGAAGCGCATTTAAACCTTCTATAAAGAGTTTTCCGATATCCCGTCGGCTCCTGAAAAGAGGCAGAGACATGAACGATCCTATTGACACATACATGAATTCGCTGGTCCCGATGGTGGTGGAACAGACCGCACGCGGCGAGCGGTCCTATGATATTTTTTCCCGCCTGTTGAAAGAACGGATTATTTTCCTGTCCGGGCAGGTGCATGACGGCATGTCCACGCTGATCGTGGCGCAGCTGCTGTTTCTGGAAGCAGAGAACCCGAAGAAGGAAATCTCCATGTATATCAACTCGCCCGGCGGTGTGGTGTCCAGCGGTCTGGCGATCTATGACACCATGCAATACATCCGCCCGCCGGTTTCGACGCTGGTGATCGGGCAGGCGGCCTCTATGGGGTCGCTGCTGCTGGCCGCGGGGGAACCGGGGATGCGCTTCAGCCTGCCCAATTCGCGGGTCATGGTGCATCAGCCTTCGGGCGGGTTCCAGGGGCAGGCCTCGGATATTGCGCTGCATGCCAAGGAAATTCTGGAACTGCGCGACCGTTTGAACAAGATTTACGTCAAGCATTGCGATCAGGATCTGGAAACGGTGGAAAACGCGCTGGAACGCGACAACTTCATGACCGCCGAGGAAGCGCGCGACTGGGGCCTGATCGACAAGATCGTCGATCACCACGCTGACGGGGCCGACAAGGACGCCTAGGTGGTCTTTGGCCGAATATGGCAGTTCCGGCTTGAATTGCCGGAACAGCTGGGGTCCAATAGGGCCATAAATGCAAACGACTCGGTGCATGCGCCCGTTTCAGGAGATTTTGATGAGCAAATCTGACGGTAAAGACTCCAAAAACACGCTCTATTGTTCGTTCTGCGGCAAGAGCCAGCACGAAGTGCGCAAGCTGATTGCCGGGCCGACCGTGTTCATCTGCGACGAATGCGTCGAGCTGTGTATGGATATCATCCGCGAGGAAACCAAAACCAATCTGGTGAAATCGACGGACGGCGTGCCGACCCCCAAGGACATCTGTAAGGTTCTGGATGACTATGTGATCGGGCAGGCGACGGCGAAAAAGGTTTTGTCCGTGGCCGTGCACAACCACTACAAACGTCTGGAACACGCCGCCGAAAACCCCGAGGTGGAACTGGCGAAATCCAACATCATGCTGGTCGGTCCCACGGGCTGCGGCAAAACCCTGCTGGCCCAGACGCTGGCGCGGATTCTGGATGTGCCCTTCACCATGGCCGACGCCACCACCCTGACCGAGGCCGGCTATGTCGGCGAGGACGTGGAAAACATCATCCTGAAGCTGCTGCAATCGGCCGAATACAATGTGGAACGGGCGCAGCGCGGGATCGTCTATATCGACGAGATCGACAAGATTTCGCGCAAGTCCGACAACCCGTCAATCACCCGCGACGTTTCGGGCGAGGGGGTGCAGCAGGCCTTGCTGAAAATCATGGAAGGCACGGTTGCCAGTGTTCCCCCGCAGGGCGGGCGCAAACATCCCCAGCAGGAATTTTTGCAGGTCGATACCTCCAACATCCTGTTCGTCTGTGGCGGGGCCTTTGCCGGGCTGGACAAGATTATCGCGCAGCGTTTCAAGGGCACCTCCATGGGCTTTGGCGCCGATGTGAAGGACAATGACGAACGCAGCGCCGGCGACCTGTTCCAGGAGCTGGAGCCCGAGGATCTGCTGAAATTCGGCCTGATCCCCGAATTTGTCGGCCGTCTGCCGGTGATCGCGACGCTGACCGATCTGGACGCCGACGCGCTGGTGACAATCCTGACGGAACCCAAAAACGCACTGGTCAAGCAATACCAGCGTCTGTTCCAGATGGAAGACATCCAGCTGAGCTTTACCGACGACGCCCTGAAGGCCATTGCCGACCGGGCGATCAAACGCAAAACCGGTGCGCGGGGGCTGCGCTCTATCCTCGAGGAAATCCTGCTGGATTCGATGTTCGAACTGCCGGGCATGGAAGGGGTAGAGGAAGTTGTGGTAAACGCCGATGCCGTGGAAAAAAAGGGCGAGCCCCTGATTATCTACGCGGATCGCAAGGAAGAACCGGCCTCGGCTTCGTGAAGTCGGGCAAAAGGATAGGAAACGGGATATGAATTTCATTTTGCGGGCGTTGGTCTGGTGGAAAAACCAGTCGATCGGAACCCAGATTTTCACATGGCGCAACGGGGTCCTTGTTGGCGAGGATGACCAGGGCAACAAGTTCTATACCGACAAGGCCGGCAAAAAACGCTGGGTGGTTTTCAACGGGGAAATCGAGGCCTCGCGGATTGAACCGGAATGGCACGGCTGGCTGCACCACACCTATGACAACAATCCGGTGACGGACCCGCTGCCGCACAAGGCATGGGAAAAACCGCATACGGAAAACCTGACGGCCTCGCATCCCTATCACCCGCCGGGCAGCATGTTGTCGCCCAAGCCGGTGCATTTTCAGGATTACGAGTCCTGGCAGCCGGAATAGCGCCCGATGGCCAGCCATGCAGCAGAAACCCTGATCGGGGCCGCGGTTCTGGCCGTGGCGGCGGGGTTTTTGTATTATGCCTCTACGGCGGCGGGGATTTCGGCGGGGAGCGGGCAATACACCCTGACCGCGAAATTCCGCAGCGTAGAGGGGCTGGATGTCGGTAGCGACGTGCGCCTTGCCGGCGTGAAAATCGGCACGCTGACCGGGGTTTCGCTGGATCAGGAAACCTATCGCGCCGTGACCCGTATGGCTGTAAACGACACGGTGCAGATCCCGGATGACTCGGACGTGAAGGTCGCAACGGATGGCCTGCTGGGCGGGGCCTTTCTGGAGATCACGGCGGGGGGATCGCCGTTTATGCTGGAAGACGGCGACGAAATTCTGTTGACGCAGGGATCGGTCAGCCTGATCAATCTGCTGATGAAATTTGTGGGGAATGACAGTAGTGGGACAAGCAACAGTGAATAGAACGGCCGCTTTCCTGTCGGGGCTGCTTCTGCTGGCCGGCCCCCTTGCCGCGCAGTCCATCGTAGAGGAACTGCTGCCCGACCCCAACACAGAGGTTTTGCAGGAAAACCCCAATTCCGTCCCCGTGCCCTACGAGGTGATCGAAACCCCGCCGCCGCTGTCGGATGTCGGCACCGGCGCCAACCTGCGCGGGCTGGACCGTCTGAACGGCACGGTCGAGGATCTGAGTCTGAAAACCGGCGAAACCATCCGTTTCAAACGTCTGGAAATCACGTTGATCCAGTGCCGCTATCCGCAAGGGGACATCACCGCCGATGCCTTTGCCGAGCTGGAAATCCGTGATATCCGCGAACCGGCCCCGCGCTTCAAGGGGTGGATGTTTGCCTCCAGTCCCGCGCTATCGGCGTTGGACCACCCGCGCTATGACGTCTGGGTGCTAAGCTGCCAGAGTTCCTGAGGGGACGCATTGTCGGGCAGCGCCCAGAAATTGGCATCCGCTTGCAGCGCCTCTTCCAGCCTTTCGTGATAGGCCTTTTTCGGAATCTCGATCCCGCCCATAGTGGCCAGATGGTCGGTCAGGAATTGCGTATCCAGCAGGCGGAACCCGCCGTAGTTCAGACGCGCCACCAAGGCCACCAGCGCCAGTTTGGAGCCGTCCGTATCGCGCGAAAACATGCTTTCGCCAAAAAACGCCCCCCCGATGCAAACGCCATAAAGCCCGCCGATCAGGCCCTTTGCGCTCCAGACTTCTATGGAATGGGCGTAGCCCATGATGTGCAGGCGGCTGTATAGCTGGCGAATTTCGGTGTTGATCCAGGTCTTTTCCCGACCGGCGCAGGCATCGACGATCCGGTCGAAACAGACATTGGCGGTAAAACGGTAAGCGCCGGAAAGCAGACGTTTTTTCAGGCTGCGGGAAACATGGAACCCTTCCAGCGGGATGATGCCGCGCTCGGAGGGATCGAGCCAGAAAACCTCGGGGGTGTCGGCGTCTTCGGCCATGGGAAAAATGCCCGAGCAATAGGCGTTCAGCAACAGCTCGGGCGTTATTTTCAGGTTATCGCTCAAGGGTTATCCGAAATGCTCCAGCCATTTTTCCAGCCAGTGGATATCGTAATCCCCGTTCAGGATGTCCTTTTCCTCCAGCAAGGCGTGGTGCAGCGGGATGGTGGTGTCCACCCCGTCGATGACCAGCTCGTCCAGCGCGCGTTTCAGGCGGGCGAGGGCGGCGGAACGGTCCGGCGCATGCACGATCAGCTTGCCGATCAGGCTGTCGTAATAGGGCGGGATGGAATAGCCGTCGTAAATATGGCTGTCCATCCGCACGCCCAGCCCGCCGGGGGCGTGGAACTGCGTGATCTTGCCGGGCGAGGGGCGGAATTCCGGCACCTTTTCGGCG
>JALWQC010000250.1 GCA_027080755.1 Paracoccaceae bacterium | reverse complement strand
AAGAGACAAGGATATAGTTGCAGGTGCCGTTCATCACACCCATAACGCGGTCGATACGGTTGGCGGCCAGCCCCTCGGTCAGGGCCTTGACGATGGGGATGCCACCGGCGACGGCGGCCTCGTAGCGCAGGGAAACGCCGTTGCTTTCCGCCAGAAGCGCCAGTTCCTGCCCGTGCATGGCCAGCAGGGCCTTGTTGGCGGTAACCACGTGTTTGCCGTTGGCCAGCGCGGTTTCCACGCAGGCCTTGGCGGGGCCGTCCTCGCCGCCGATGACCTCTATCAGCAGGTCCACGTCGTCACGCCGCGCCAGCGCCACGGGGTCGTCTTCCCAGGCATAGGCCGACAGGTCCACGCCGCGATCCCGCGAACGCGAGCGGGCGGAAATCGCCGTGATTTCAATCGGGCGGCCGGCGCGCGCGGCCAGCAAATCGCCATGCGTCTGCACGATTTTTACAATCCCCGCGCCTACGGTCCCCAGACCTGCGATGGCAAGCTTCAGCGGTTCAGTCATTTCTCAAGGCTCCCAAAATCCCCAGCCGTCGGGCCGGTATCCACGGCTTAGCGCCATTTTCGTTGTTCGTTCTTCATGGGTCCAGATGGCATCGAATGTAAAGGGGATTTCCGCGACCGAGGCCGCGATTCCCCCCTCTTCACCGTCGCTGACCTGATAGCCGAAGGTCACCAGCGCCTTTTTGAAGGCCTCGCTGTCGGCGCCCTCGGCCGGCACGAATTCCAGATCGAGCGTGATAACCGAGGCCCCGTCCAGCCCCGCCTTTTCGCTCAGTTCCGCCACGGTATAGGCGGTCTGGTTCTGTTGCAGTTCCCAGTCCCAGTCTTCAGCCATCGGGGTTTTCCTTGTATCTGGCGACCAGATCGGCCGCGTTGTCCATGACGCCGCGCACATTGCGCGCCGCCTGCCGGATGCGTTGTTCGTTTTCCACAAGGCCAAGGCGCACGTAGCCCTCGCCGTATTCGCCAAAGCCGATGCCCGGGGATACGGCGACGTCGGCCTCTTGCAGCAGGATCTTGGAAAAGGCCATAGAGCCGAGTTCCCTGAAGGGTTCCGGCACCGGCGCCCAGGCGAACATGGTGGCCGGCGGCGGCGGGATGTCGAAACCGGCGCGCCCCATGCTTTCCACCAGCACGTCGCGGCGGGATTTGTAGGTCTCGCGGATCTCGGCAATGCAGTCGGTCGGGCCGTTCAGCGCGGCGGCGGCGGCCACCTGCACGGGGGTAAAGGCGCCGTAATCCAGATAGGATTTGATCCGCGTCAACGCCCCGATCAGCCGCTTGTTGCCCACCGCAAACCCCATGCGCCAGCCGGGCATGGAGAACGTCTTGGACAGGGAGGTAAACTCCACCGCGATATCCTTGGCCCCCTCGACCTGCAGGATAGAGGGCGGGGGATTGCCGTCGAAGTAAATCTCGGCATAGGCCAGATCGGACAGCAGCCAGATCCGGTGTTTTTTGGCAAAGGCCACCAGTTCCCGATAGAAATCCAGATCGCACAGCTGCGCGGTCGGATTCGACGGAAAGGACACCACAATCGCCACCGGCTTGGGGACCGAGTGTTTTACCGCGCGGTCCAGCTGGCGCATGTATTGTTCGGGATCAAAGGTGCCGTTGTGCAGCGTCTGGATATGGCGCAGCGTGCCGCCGGCGATCATAAAGCCGTAGGGGTGGATCGGATAGCTGGGGTTGGGCACCAGCATCACGTCGCCGGGTGCAGTAATGGCCATGGCCAGATTGGCCAGCCCTTCCTTGGAGCCGAGCGTGGCGATGACCTCGGTCTCGGGGTCCAGATCGACGCCGAAGCGGCGCGCGTAATATCCGGCCTGTGCCTTGCGCAACCCCGGGATCCCGCGCGAGGCGGAATAGCGGTGCGTGCGCGGTTTGCGCACCGTTTCCACCAGCTTGTCCACGATGTGTTTGGGCGTATCCATATCCGGGTTGCCCATGCCGAAATCGATGATATCGACCCCGTTGGCACGATATTCCGCCTTCAGGCGGTTCACCTCGGCAAAGACATAGGGCGGGAGGCGTTTGATACGGTAGAATTCTTCGGTCATGGCTGGCCTGTCTGTTGCGTGTATCGGGGTATAGCGGGGTCCGGCGGTTTTTTACAGGGGGTTTAGCGGGGGGTGTGGCGGGCCAGTGCCGCCAGCAGGCGCGCACGATCGGGGGCGGAAAGGACCGGCCCGCGCAGGGCCGCCATCCGCGCCCGCAACGCCGCCACACGTCCCGCCAGATTGCCGGTATCGACGGGGGTTATCGCGGTCATGTCGAAATAGGACACCGGCAGCAGCTCGGGATAGCCCCGCGCCACCGCCCAGGCCGAGGGCGCAAGGTCGTATTGCGCCAGCTCCGGCCCTGTATCGCAGGCCGCCAGCGCGCCGGACAGGGCAAGGGCCAGAGCCGCGCCCCTGGGGCTTGCAAAAATATCACGATGAAAAATCATTTGCGCCTTTGTGATATGTATCTTGGAAAACCGGTTCCGCTTGGGCATAGTTAGCGGCGCAGGCGCATACAGGCAAGGCAAACAGCAGGGAAAAGCACCATGTCCGACAAAACATCGCAGAATGACGGGAAATCCGCCGATGTGATGCCGGATTTGCAGGAATTCGGGGAAAATATTGCCCGGGTAATCGAAACCGGGCAGGTGATCTGGCAGAAGATCATGGAAAACGCCGCCGCCAAACCGCCCGCCGATCCCGACCCGCTGCACGCCGCCCCCGTGATGAACGAGCTGGTCACCGCCATCTGCGCCAACCCCGAGCGTCTGGCCGAGCAGACCCTGCAATTCTGGCAGGCCCAGAACGCGATCTGGCAGCATGCCACGCTGAAATTTTCCGGCAATACAAAGGCGGCCGAGGCCGTGGACATCCCCCCTCTGCCTGCCGGCGGGAAACGTTTTGCCGATAGCGACTGGAGCGAAAACGCGGTTTTCGAATATATAAAGCAGGCGTATCTGCTGACCTCGGACTGGGTGCAGGACATGGTGTCCCACGCGCAGATGCCCGAAAAGGACCGCAAGCGCGCCGCCTTTTACACCCGCAATTTTCTGGAGGCCCTGAACCCCGCCAATGTCCCCTTCCTCAACCCCGAGGTGCTGAAAACCACGCAGGCCGAGAAGGGCGAAAATCTGGTGCGCGGCCTGCAGATGATGCTGGAGGATATCGAGCGCGGCAAAGGGCAGCTGCTGGTCCGGCAGACGGATATGGACGCCTTTCAGGTCGGGCGGGACATGGCGCTGACCAAAGGCGCGGTGATCTGGCAGAACACCATCCTGCAACTGATCCAGTATGCCCCCGCGACAAAAGAGGTCCACGCCAAGCCGCTGCTGGTGGTGCCGCCCTGGATCAACAAATATTACATTCTGGACCTCAACCCGAAGAAATCGCTGATAAAATGGCTGGTGGAACAGGGCTATACCGTTTTCGTCATCAGCTGGGTCAACCCCGACGCGACGCAGCGGGACGAAACCTGGGGCAGCTATATGGATGCCGTATCCGAAGCGATCGACGTGGCGCTGGTGGAAACGGGGCAGTCGCGCCTGAACCTTGCCAGCTATTGCATCGGCGGCACGCTGGCCGCGACGTTGCTGGCGCGGATGGGGCGGCGCGGGGACAAGCGGGTTTCCTCGGCCACGTTTTTCACCGCCCTGACCGATTTCGAGGACGGCGGCGAGCTGCAGCTGATGGTGGACGAGCATATCCTTGCCGCGCTGGACAACCAGATGGCAGACGGCTACCTGCCCGCGCAGACCATGGCCGGCGCCTTCAACATGCTGCGCGCCAATGATCTGGTGTGGTCCTATGTGGTCAACAACTACCTGCTGGGCAAACAGCCGTTTCCCTTCGATCTGCTATACTGGAATGCGGATTCCACGGCGATGCCGGCGAAGGTGCATCACTATTACCTGAAGAATTTCTACTGCGAGAACCGCTTTGCCGACGGCACGCTGGAGGTGGACGGCCAGACCCTGTCCATTCAGGATATCGCCCTGCCTGTCTACCATGTCGCCACGAAAGAGGACCACATCGCCCCCGCGCCCTCGGTCTATCGCGGGGCGCGGGAAATGACGCGGGCCAAGGTGCGGTTCGTTCTGTCCGGCTCGGGGCATATCGCGGGGGTGGTCAACCCGCCCGCCGCCGGAAAATACCAGTATTGGAGCGGCCCCGACGTCACCCCCGACTCGCTGGAGGACTGGCAGCAGGAGGCCGGCGAAACCCCCGGCAGCTGGTGGCCCGACTGGGACAAATGGCTGAAGCGGCGCTCCGGCAAACGGGTGGCGGCACGCAAGCCCGGCGCGCACCACGGGGTGATAGAACCGGCCCCGGGCAGCTATGTGAAAAAACGTTTCGACGAAGCCTGACGGGGTTTGATCTCTGTCATAAACAGGGGCGGGAATTGATGCTAGAGACGCCCTGAAAACAACAAAGGAGTCCACGCCGTGTCGTATAAAAATATTCTTGTCCACATTGATGACAGCGAGGTCTGCGACCAGCGTGTCGCCGCCGCCGTGGCCCTGGCCAAACGGCAGGGGGCGATGGTGACCGGGATTGCGCTGGCGCTGGAATCGACGATCTCTACCTATATCGGCATCGATATCCCCTCCAGCCTGACGGAACAGCAGCAGGCGCTGGTCGAGGCGGCCTCTAAAAGTGCGGCGGCAAAATTCGAGGCTGCGGCCGAGGCCGCCGGTGTCGAATACACCAGCCGGATCATCCACACCCCCGCCAGCAAGGCCCCCGCACGGCTGGCGTTTTTTGCCCGCCACGCCGACCTGACCTTCCTTGGCCAGCCCAACCCGCAGGAACGCGGCAAGGCCTTTTACGAATCGCTGATGGACGGGGTTTTGCAAAACTCGGGGCGGCCGGTCTATATCGTGCCCTACATCGGGCGGCCGGATCTGCAAATCCGCAAAGCGGTGATCGCCTGGGACGGCGGCAAGAAATCCGTGCGCGCGGTCAACGACGCGATCCCCCTGCTGCAAAACCGGGACGAGGTGGTGATTCTGGTCGTCAATCCCAAGGAACGCGGCAAGGAATTCGGCGGCAAGCAGGGCGAAAACATCGCCGCCCATCTGAAACGCCACGGGGTGAATGCCACGGTGGATTATCAGGTGGCGCCGGACCTGTCGGTGGATACGGTGATCCTGAACTATCTGTCCGAAGCCAGCGCCGATCTGCTGGTGATGGGGGCCTATGGCCACTCGCGCCTGCGTGAACGCACCTTCGGCGGGGTGACGGATTCGATCCTGCATCACATGACCGTGCCGGTTCTGATGTCGGAATAGAACGGATTTTGCCGGGAACCCTGCTTTTCGGGGTTTCCGGCGCACAAAAAAACTGGCGGTGGAGGGATTCCGCGCCATTTTCGTGGGGGTTTCTCGGGGGGTTCGGCTATCGAACCGGATAGGACCATCGCGGGTTAAACAAGGTCCGGTCAGCGAAGAGGCTATCGCGTCGAGTGTCCGACGCCAGGCGTTCGGACGGTCTGTTGCCAATAGACGCCCGAACATCGGACCTGCCATTGGTTGGAATTACATTTGCCCGACGCGATAACCCGAATGGACGTTTTAAGTCCCGCCTAGCAAGACGGTTTATACGCCGGATTGGTTAAGAAATCGTTTATTTCGGGAAGAGAAAATTGGAGCGGGCGAAGAGATTCGAACTCTCGACATTCACCTTGGCAAGGTGACGCTCTACCCCTGAGCTACGCCCGCGTCCTTTGGGTGAGGCCGATATATAGAGATTCGCAC
>JALWQC010000249.1 GCA_027080755.1 Paracoccaceae bacterium | reverse complement strand
GGGGACCAGAATTTTGCCGATCACCCCGTCATCGACCGCCTCGAATTCCATCGTGGCCTTGTCGGTCTCGATTTCGGCCAGAATGTCACCGGCGGAGACACTGTCCCCTTCCTTGACCAGCCATTTCGCCAGTGTCCCCTCTTCCATTGTCGGGGACAGGGCGGGCATAAGAATTTGAATTGCCATGATTTTTATCCCTTATGCGTAGATATCTGTCCAAAGCTCGGAGGGGTCCGGCTCGGGGCTGTCGGTTGCGAATTGTGCGGCCTCGTTGACGATGGCCTTGATCTCCTTGTCGATGGCCTTCAGTTCGTCCTCGGTGACGTGTTTGCCGGTCAGAAGCAGCGCGCGCACATGGTCGATGGCGTCGTGTTCCTCCTTGACCTTCTGCACCTCTTCGCGGCTGCGGTATTTCGCCGGATCGGACATGGAATGCCCGCGATAGCGATAGGTGTTCATCTCCAGAATATACGGCCCCTTGCCGGCGCGACAATGGGCAACGGCGCGCGCGCCTGCGTCGCGAACGGCCAGAACATCCATGCCGTCCACCTCCTCGCCCGGGATCTCGAAAGCCTCGCCGCGGGTGTGGATTGCCGGGGTGGAGGTGGATCTCTCTTGCGCGGTGCCCATGGCGTAGTGGTTGTTTTCAATGACAAAAACCACCGGCAGCTTCCAGAGCGCCGCCATGTTGAAGGTCTCGTAAACCTGCCCCTGGTTAGAGGCCCCGTCGCCGAAATAGGTGAAACTTACGTTGTCGTTGCCACGGTATTTATTGGCAAAGGCCAGCCCCGCGCCGATGGGAACCTGCGCGCCGACAATGCCGTTGCCGCCGTAAAATTCCTTTTCGCGGGAAAACATGTGCATGCTGCCCCCCTTGCCGTGGGAATAGCCGGTTGCGCGGCCGGTCAGTTCCGCCATTACGCCCTTGGGGTCCATGCCGCAGGCCAGCATATGGCCGTGGTCGCGGTAGGATGTGATGCGCTCGTCCCCGTCCTTTGCGTTGGCTTCCAGCCCGACGACGATGGCCTCTTGTCCGATATACAGGTGGCAGAACCCCCCGATCAGGCCCATGCCGTATAATTGTCCGGCTTTTTCCTCGAAGCGGCGGATCAACAGCATCTCGCGGTAATATTCCAGCAGCTCGTCCTTAGAGACGTTCGGCTTTTTGGCGGCCATCAGGCTTCCTCCGACATATAGTTTAACGTTGAACTATATTATAGGCCGAGTCACAGGGGAAATCACCCAAAAAATGCACATGCGGGGCAGCGAAGTTGAAAATATCGGGAATTCAGAGGGTTAACGGATGATAATCTCGTCACCACGGGCCATGCCCAGCACCTTGCGGGCCTGTTCGTCCAGCAAATCCAGATCGAGGTAGTCCGTAGACAGCCGCCGCGTGCGGTTTTCAAGGGCGGCGTGTTGTTCGTGCAGGGCGTCCAGCTCCCGTTCCAGTCCGGCCTTTTGCGCGCGCACCTGGAACAGACGGAACAGCCCGTAATCGCCTTGCAAGGCGGCATAGGAAAAGAACACGATCCCCGCCAGAAGGGTCAGGGATACGATCAAACCGGTAAAGCCGTTTTTGATACTGCTGGTTTCCATTTTCTGCCTCGAAGCGCGCGGGTTTGTTCCGCGTCGTAGCGCGAATCATGCCACAAGTGATTCGGAAAGGGAATCCCCAATCGGAATTTTTCTTTGGATTCAGAATATTGTGCCGATTCGTGCCGATACTGGCAGATATAGCGGAAAGGGGGCGCCCGATCCCTATATGTTGCGCCAGAAGGCCAACCAGTCGCTAAGCTGCACCAGAAGGCGGCCGATTTCCAGCGTCAGTGCCCAGTCGAAAAACACCCCGTCCACCGCTGCAACGATGACAAGGATCAGGGCCAGAAAGAATGCGGTGTAGTTGTCCATAGGGCGATTATGGCCCACCCGCAGGGGGCGGGCCAGTGGAATCTAGAGAAATTTCCCCATCGCAACCGCCGTGTCGAGCATCCGGTTGGAGAAGCCCCACTCGTTGTCGTACCAGCTCATGACGCGGACAAGATTGCCGTCCATGACGTCGGTCTGCGAGGCGGCAAAGATAGAGGAATGCGGGTTATGCACATAATCGACGGAGACCAGCGGCTCGTCTTCATATTGCAGCACACCCTTCAGCGCCCCTTCGGCGGCCTCGCGGAACGCGGTGTTCACGGCCTCTACCGTGACGCCCTTGTCAAAGGTGATGATCTTCAGATCCACCAGCGAGACATTGGGCGTCGGCACCCGCACGGCCGAGCCGTCCAGCCGCCCCTTCAGTTCCGGCATTACCAGCCCCACGGCGCGCGCCGCGCCGGTGGTGGTCGGGATCATCGACATTGCCGCCGCACGGGCGCGATACAGATCCTTGTGCATCCGGTCCAGCGTCGGCTGGTCGCCGGTGTAGGAATGGATCGTGGTCATAAAGCCCTTTTTCAGGCCGAAAGCCTCGTTCAGGACCTTGGCGACGGGGGCCAGGCAGTTGGTGGTGCAAGAGGCGTTGGAAACGATGATATCGCGTTCGTCCAGCACATCGTGGTTCACGCCGTAGACCACCGTCTTGTCCGCCGTATCCCCCGGGGCCGACAGCAGCACCCGTTTCGCCCCCCGTTCCAGATGGACCGAGGCCTTTTCCTTGGAATTGAACTTGCCGGTGCATTCCAGCACGATATCGACCCCGTCCCAGTCCAGCTGCGCGGGATCGCGCGAGGACATCACCTCTATCGGGCCGCGGCCGAAATCCAGGGTGTTTTCGGTGGTTTTCACCTCGGGGCAGTAGCGCCCGTGGATGCTGTCATAGCGGAACAGGTGCACATTGGACTGGAGCGGGCCAGTGGCGTTGATTTTTACGATTTCGATATCGTCACGGTTCGATTCCGCGAGGGCGCGCAGCGTGCTGCGGCCAATACGGCCGAAGCCGTTTATGCCGACTTTAACGGTCATGGTTTTCCTCAAACTTGTTCGGGCCAAAACAAGCCGGAGGCGAGGGCCGCCTCCGGTAACGATCAGTGGATTATTGTAACAGCGCCTCCACCTTGGCAGCGACAGCCTCGGCGGTGATGCCGAAGTGTTCATACAGATCCTTGATCGGGGCCGAGGCGCCAAAGCCCTCCATCCCGACAAAATCCGCCTTTTTCGAATTTCCGCGCTCGCCGGTCAGCCATTTGTCCCAGCCGAAGCGGGCTGCGGCCTCTATGCCGACGCGCACCGCACCGGCGGGCAGAACCCGCTTGCGATAGCTTTCGTCCTGTGCCTCGAACAGTTCCCAGCAGGGCATGGAGACAACGCGCGTGCCGATGCCCCTGGCCTGCAGGATGTCGCGGGCCGCAAGGGCGATTTCCACCTCGGAGCCGCTGGCCAGCAGGATCGCCTGCCGTTTGCCTTCCTCGCGCGCCAGAACATAGGCGCCCTGTGCGGTCAGGTTCTTGCCGGTGTGTTCCACGCGCACGGTCGGCAGGTTCTGCCGCGACAGTGCCAGCGCCGAAGGGGTGCTTTCGCTGGACAGGGCGATTTCCCAGGCCTCGGCGGTTTCGACCGTATCGGCGGGGCGGAAAACGTTGAAATTGGGCATGGCGCGCATCATTGCCAGCTGCTCGATCGGCTGGTGGGTCGGGCCGTCCTCGCCCAGGCCGATGGAATCATGCGTCAGCACATAAACCACCCGCAGCCCCATCAGCGCCGACAGCCGCATCGCGCCCTTGGCATAGTCGGAAAACACCATGAACGTGCCGCCATAGGGCGCGCAGCCCCCGTGCAGTGCCAGCCCGTTCATCGCCGCCGCCATGCCATGTTCGCGGATGCCGTAATAGACATAGCGCCCCTTGCGGTTGTCGGCGTCAAAGGTTTCCAGCCCCTCGGTCAGGGTGTTGTTGGAACCGGTCAGGTCGGCCGAGCCGCCAATGGTTTCCCCCATCACCGGATTAAGCGCCGCCAGCGCCATTTCGCTGGATTTGCGGGTGGCGATTTTGGGTGCCTCGGCCGAGATCTGTTTTTTCAGCCCGCGCAGCACCGCGCCCAGACGTTTGGGCGGGGTTCCGGCGATGATACGGTCGAATTCCGCCTGTTTGCGTTCCGACAGGGTGGCTTTGCGTTCCTCCCAGGCTTTGCGCTCTTCGGCCCCGCGGGCGCCGATGTCTTCCCATGCCTTTTTGATATCGGCGGGGATTTTGAACGGGCCGGAGCGCCAGCCGTAGATCTTGCGGATCTTGGCGATTTCCTCGGCCCCGAGCGGCGCGCCATGCGCCCCCGATGTGTCCTGTTTCGCCGGCGAGCCGAAGCCGATATGCGTCTTGCAGGCAATCAGCGAGGGCAGGGGGCTTTGTCTGGCCTGCCGGATCGCCTTGTCGATGGCTTCGGGGTCGTGGCCGTCACAGGCGAAAACCGACCAGCCCGAGGCCGAGAAACGGTTCATCTGGTCCGTGATATCCGAGGCCGAAACCGCCCCGTCAATGGTGATCCCGTTGTCGTCCCACAGCACGATCAGCTTGCCAAGGCGCTGCTTGCCCGCCAGCCCGATCGCCTCGTGGCTGATGCCTTCCATCAGGCAGCCGTCGCCGGCGATGACATAGGTGTAGTGATCGACGATCTTGCGCCCGAAACGCGCCTGCATCGACTGTTCCCCCATCGCCATGCCGACAGCGGTGGCAATCCCTTGCCCCAGCGGGCCGGTGGTGGTTTCGATGCCCCCGGCGTGGCCGTATTCGGGGTGGCCGGCGGTTTTGGCCCCCATCTGGCGGAAATTGGCGATCTCCTCGATCGTCATATCCTTGTAGCCGGTCAGATGCAGCAACCCGTATAGCAACATGGACCCGTGCCCCGCCGACAGCACAAAGCGGTCGCGGTCAAACCAGCGCGGGGCCGAGGCGTCGAATTTCAGGTGCTTTTCAAACAGCACCGTCGCCACATCGGCCATACCCATCGGCATGCCGGGGTGGCCGGAATTGGCCGCCTGCACCGCATCGATGGCCAGCATGCGCAGCGCCGTGGCCTTGTTCCAGTGGTCGGGGTGGTTTTTGCGGAGGTCTTCAATATTCACGGCGCATTCCTTGTGGCAAGGTTTCGGGGGCCTGTCCGGCGATCTCGGGGCCTTGTTATCAGGCCAGACAAACGGGTCAAGCTTGCATGTGATATCGGGGGGCGGCAAAACCTTAAAAAAGCGTTACAATGCCCCGATTAGACACAAAGAAACGATTCGCAGGCGAAAGACCCGCTATGGATGAGCTGAAAAACCTGAAGGACCGGATGACCTCGGCCCTTGCCAGAATTGAGAATGCCGGGGCGCAAAAGGATCCGGCCGTTTCCACCCTCGCGGCGGAAAACGCGGCCCTGCAGGACCGTCTGAAGCGCCTGCAAGCCGCCCGCGAGGCCGACCGCGCCGAGCTGGACGCCCTGATTAACCAGATCCGCCCGTTGATAGAAGGGGGTGAAAATGCCTGAGGTAAACGTAAAAATCGGGGGCCGCGATTTCCTGATGCACTGCGAGGCCGGCGAGGAACCCCACCTTCAGGCCGCCGCCAAGCTTCTGGATACAGAGGCCGAGACCCTGCAGGCCCAGCTGGGGCGCGTGCCGGAAAACCGGATGCTGCTGATGGCCGGCCTGATGCTGGCGGACCGTTTCAAGGAAACCGATTTCACCGTGCGCGCGGCCGAGGAACGCATCCAGTCGCTGGAAAACCAGCTACGCGCCGCCGAAGCCCGTGCCGCCACCCTCGCCGCCAGCGCGCCCAAAGCCTTCCCCGAAGAAAAAACCGAGGTCCTGCAAGCCTATAAAG
>JALWQC010000248.1 GCA_027080755.1 Paracoccaceae bacterium | reverse complement strand
TCCCCGAAGGCATAGGCATAGACGTAGAAGGGCGAGTGGATGAAATGCGGGATATAGGTCCAGAAGGTTTCGTAGCCCTCGACAAAATTGAATCCGTCCCCGAGGCTTTCATATTGCACCTGCATCCAGATGTCGTTGATCTGGTCCGGCGTCAGTTCCCCTTCGGCGCGCGCGGCGTGCAGGCGGCACTCGAAATCGTAAAAGGCGATCTGGCGCACCACGGTGTTGATCATATCCTCGACCTTGCCGGCCAGCAGACGCTTGCGCGCAGCCTGATCGGGGGCCTCGGCCAGAAGCTTGCGGAATGTCAGCATTTCCCCGAAGACACTGGCGGTTTCGGCCAGCGTCAGCGGGGTAGAGGATAACAGCTCCCCCTGTTCCGCCGCCAGCACCTGATGCACCCCGTGCCCCAGTTCATGCGCCAGCGTCATCACATCGCGCTGCTTGCCAAGATAGTTCAGCATCACATAGGGATGCACGTCCGTTACCGTCGGATGGGCAAAGGCCCCGGGCGCCTTGCCCGGTTTCACCGGCGCATCGATCCAGCCCTTGTCAAAGAACGGCTCGGCGATTTCCGCCATGCGCGGATCAAAGTCGCCGTAGGCTTCCAGCACGGTTTCGCGGGCCTGATCCCAGGGGATGGTCAGGTCGTCCTCGTCGGGCAGGGGGGCGTTGCGGTCCCAGATTTCCATCTTGTCCAGCCCCATCCACTTGGCCTTTAGCGCATAGTAGCGGTGCGAAAGCTTGGGATAGGCAGCCACAACCGCGTCGCGCAGGGCCTGCACCACCTCGGGCTCCACATCATTGGCAAGATGGCGCGACATCTGCGGCGTCGGCAGCTTGCGCCACTTGTCCTCGATCTCTTTTTCCTTGGCCAGCGTATTGGTGATACGGGCAAACAGCGGGGTGTTTTTGCTGAATACGGCAATCAGCGCCCGCGCCCCCTGTTCGCGCCGCGCCCGGTCCGAATCCGACAGCAGGTTGAGCGTGGCCTCCAGATTGAGGGTCTCGCCGTCCACATCGAATTCCAGCCCTGCCATCGTTTCGTCAAACAGACGGTTCCAGGCCGCGGCCCCGACGACCGACTGGTCATGCAGGAATTTTTCCAGCTCGTCCGACAGCTGGTAGGGCTTCATCTTGCGCATCCGTTCAATAACGGGGCGATAGCGCGCCAGATCGGCGTTTTCGGCCAGCAGCGCGTCAAGGCGCGCATCGTCCACGCGGTTCAGTTCCAGACTGAAAAACACCAGCGGGGCCGACATATCGGTCAGCGCCCCTTGCATGTCGGCGAAAAACTTGCCCCGCTCGGGGTCCACGGTGTTCTGGTAATAGCGCAGACCGGCATAGGACATGATGCGCCCGCTGACCTGGTTGATACGTTCATAGCGGGTGATACAGTCCAGCAGGCCGGCGGCGTCCTGATCGGCCAGTTTACCCTCGAAATCGCGGGCGAAATCGGGGATTGCCGCGCCGAGCCAGTCCAGATCCGCCCTGATTTCCGGCCCCTCCGGCGAGGGATACAGATCGTCGAGGTTCCATTCCGGCAGATCGCCCATATTGTCGGCGGCAGCAGCATCGCGGTTGTCGCGGGGCAGGTCGGGGGCAAGGGTAAACATCGGGGGACTCCTGTTATAATATGTTCGGGGGGCAGGATATGCGCGCAGGCGCGGCGCTTAAAGCGAAAACTGCATATCGACCGAAACCGGAAAATGGTCCGAGGCTGTCAGCAACGCCTGTTGCATTTTGCTGTCCTCGAAACATTCGGGATCATCGAACGGGTGCCAGATCCGCCACGCGGCATCGCTGCGGCGCGACAGGTCCTGCGACAGCATCACATAATCCAGCAGCGCGTTCAGATAGCGTTTGTAGCGGCCGGAATAGAAGCGCGCCGTTGCCATCACCCAGCCGTGGTGCGGGTCCAGCTGGATGGCGGCGTTCGGCTCGACCAGGGCGCGGTCGGGCGGGGTCAGATCCTTTCCCAGCACGATTTCCACGCCAGAGCGCGCGAACAACCCCTCCAGCCCGTTGGCCGAGGGGCCGTCGTTGAAATCCCCCAGCACCACCAGCGGATCCCCGGCCGCCAGATGGGCATCGACCCGCTGGCGGATCCAGATACATTGCGCCAGCTGCTTGCGGCGGTTGTCGATCAGCATCTGCATCTCGTCCTCGGGGTTTTTGGCGCCGAAGGTGGATTTCGATTTGGTATGCACCCCGATCATACGAAAGACGGCGCCGCTGGCCTTGTCGGTTATTTCCAGCTCCAGCGGCGGTTTGGAAAAGACATGCGCATCCGCCGTGCCGTCCAGATCGACGTCGTATAGAAACTTGCCGTCAAAACGCGGGGCGGTGCGTGTGTGCTGCCCTTGCGAAGGGGTGCCCTGCGGATCAAAACGCGGACTGACGACCGCCGGGTCATACAAAAGCGCCAGTTCCTGATGGGTTTCGCTGGGAAAGCCGCTGATGGCGCGGCTTTGGCGCAGGTTGAAATGGCGCGCGAAGTTTTCAAGCGAGGTAACCGTGCTGGCCTCGTGACCGGTGTTCGGGGCCTCTACGATAAAGACGGCATCGGCATCGAGCCGGCGCAGCACCCGGGCAATTGCGTGGCCTTGATCCGCGCGGGTGATGTTGTAGCGGCGCGACCATTCCTTATCCAGCAGCAGCCGGTTGTCGCGGCTGAACAGTTCCGTGAACCACTCTATATTATAGGTCGCCAGTCGCATCAGGCGGCGATGTGGCTGTTTTGAATCTCTTCCCACGCCTTGTTGATGGTGATCAGGCGGGTGTTGGCCAGGGCGATGGCCTCTTCCGGCAGGCCGCGGGCGATCATGTTGTCGGGGTGGGCCTCGCGGACCTTGCGGCGCCAGGCTTTCTTTGCCTCGTCCAGCGGGGCGTCGGGCGGGATTTCCAGCACCGAGTAGGGATCCGGCGCCGCCCCCGGCACATAGCGCGAGCGCAGGCAGACGAACTGGCGTTCCGGCAGGCCGAAGATTTCGGCAACACGGGCGATAAAGGCATCCTCGGCCGGATCATAGCGCCCGTCCGCCATGGAGATATGGAAAAGCCCCTCGATCAGGTCGCGCAGGATTTCGTGGTCATCCCCGAACATTTTGGCGATCTTGCGGGCGTAGGATTCATAGCCGGCCACGTCCTGGCGCGCCAGATTGAAAACCCGCGCGGCCTGGGCCTGATCTTCGGGGGCGATCTGGAAAATCTGGCGGAAGGCGATCACCTCGTCGCGGGTGACCTCGCCGTCGGCCTTGGCCATTTTGGCCCCCAGCGCGATCACGGCAATGGTAAAGGCCACGCTTTTTTCCGGCGGGGTGCGAAAGCTTTCGAAAACAGCAGAAAGCCCCTCGCCGTTTTTAAGGGCAGAGAGGGCCTCGGTTATGCGGGTCCAGATCGACATGGGGACAGTCTAGCAGATTTTCACCTCGGGCAAAGCGAAAGGATCAGCCGCCGATATGGGCCGCGATGGCCAGAAACACCAGCGCCAGACCAAGACCGGCCCAGTTCAGCATCATGGAACGGGTGTCCCCCTGACAAGAGGAAATCAGAATCGCTTTGCTTTTGCTCGGGATCATGGGGTGTCTCCTCTGTCGTTGTTTAGAACGATTCCATGTTACGCAGGTCTTTCGGTCCCGTGCAAGACGCAAATGCGTGAAGTTTTCGTGAAGACATAAAAAAACCCCGCACGTGGCGGGGTTTTCGGGTGTGTCGGCGATTACTTGCTGAAGGTCGCCAGATAGGCAATCAGGTTGGCGCGGTTTTCGGCCCCTTTGACACCTTTCAGCGTCATCTTCGTGCCCGGCGCATAGGCCTTTGTGTCGGTCAGGAACAGGTTGATTTCGGCCGGAGTCCAGACGCCGGTGTGGCTGGACATGGCGTCGGAATATTTGAACCCTTCGACAGAGGCCTGCGGACGCCCGACAACGCCGAACAGATACGGACCGGTGGCGTTTTTGCCTTCTTCCAGCTTGTGGCAGGCCTTGCATTTGTTGAAGACCTTCTTGCCGGCCGTGGCATCCGCAGCGGCATAGAGTTCTTCAAACGTCGGCTCTGCAGCAGGGGCGGCGGCTTCGGTTGTGGTGGCCTCGCTCGTGGCGGCCTCGCTCGTGGCGCCGGTGCCGGATGTTTCGGCGGCTGCGGGCGCAGGCTCGTCCACCTCTATCACATAGGCGGGCTCGGACTCATTGCCGGCTTCAGCGGTATAGAGGGCCTCTGACCCCCACTTCAGGAACAAAAGAACCAGCGTGGCGATAATCAGGCCAGCGATAAACTGAAGGAGTGTTGTCTTTTTCATGGGGGTATGTCCCTTTATTATGGCTGTATACAGTCTGGGGGTGTTCTACCCGCTTCCCCTATGGCATTGCAAGGTGTAGAAAGCGCGACTAATCGACCAATGCAAGGGTAATATGATGAAAAATGTAATTTCTTTCCAGGGAGAGCCGGGCGCCTATTCCCATCAGGCCTGCGTGGAAATGTATCCCGACATGGTCGCACTGCCCTGTTCCACCTTCGAAGAGGCCGTCGATGCCGTCAAGGACGGCCGCGCCGAGCTGGCCATGCTGCCGGTGGAAAACTCCACCTACGGGCGCGTGGCCGATATCCACCACCTGTTGCCCGAAACCGGCCTGCACATCATCGGCGAACATTTCGTGCGGGTGCATATCAACCTGCTGGCGGTTCCGGGCACGAAGCTGGCGCAGGTCAAACACGCCATGAGCCACACGGTGCTGCTGGGCCAGTGCCGCGCCTATCTGAAGAAACACGACATTGCGCCCAAAACCGGCGTCGATACGGCCGGCTCCGCGATGGCGGTTGCCGAAACGGGGGATCCGGCGTTGGCGGCCTTGGCCTCGGAACTGGCGGGAGAGATTTACGGACTGGACGTTCTGGCGCGCCACATAGAGGACCAGCAGAACAACACCACCCGTTTTCTGGTCATGGCGCCGGTGCCGCAATATCCGGCAGTGGAGTCCGGCCGGATCATGACCACGATCGTTTTCCAGGTCCGCAACATCCCCGCCGCGCTTTACAAGGCGATGGGGGGCTTTGCCACCAATGGCGTGAACATGCTGAAACTGGAAAGCTATATGCTGAACGGATCCTTCCGCGCCACACAGTTTTATGCGGATATAGAGGGCCACCCCGACGACCCCGCCGTCGCCCGCGCGCTGGAGGAACTGGCCTATTTCACCACGGATCTGGATATTCTGGGCGTCTACCCGATGCACGAATTCCGCAAGTCGGTTTAGTCGTCCGTATTGTGATAGCGGTCTTCCAGCTTCTGCGCGAGGACTTCCATACGTGTGCGTATGTTGCGGTTGATCCGTTTGCGCGCCAGCCGGATGGTCTTGAATACCATACCGGTTGAAAAGCTGCGGGATTGCGCCACAAGCAGCATGTCCATGCGGCAGGAACCGGCACCAAGCGGGGTGAAGGTCAGCGACAGCGCCGCCTGGTATTTCGGGCTGGTGGAGCGATAGGAAACCACGCGCGGCGCGATCAACTGGCTCAGCTCGGCGGTGAACTTGCGGTTGCGCCCCTTGTAGGGCACCGAAATATCCCAGCGCGTGCCGATGCGGATCGGGGCGCGGCCGATGCGTTTGAAGGAGATGCGGTCCTTGCCGGTCTGCCCCTCGAAACGGGGGAAATCGGTCATCCGTTTGAACACATAGTCAACGGGTGCGTTTATGTCCTGCGAGTGTTTGAACTGCATATGTTTGTGTTCCTGTCGTTTGCATATGCGTAGTGAAGATTCGCGCCTGTTGCAAGATGCACAAAATATTCCCGAAACGCATTGCAGGCTGCAAAGCTTATTGCAAAGTGCAATGAATAAAATACAACCTATGGATAATAATGCTG
>JALWQC010000247.1 GCA_027080755.1 Paracoccaceae bacterium | reverse complement strand
GTTCCGGGGTCATTTGCTGCGCTCCGCGAAAATAAAGCCCAGAAAATTCAGCAACAGCTGCGCGGCCAGAACAGAGGTGATCTCGCTTTGGTCATAGGGGGGCGCGACCTCTACCAGATCGATGCCGGCGATGTCGTGGCGGCGGGCCAGATGTTGCAGGATTTCCAGCACGTCGTAATACAGAAACCCGCCGTGGCTGGGCGTGCCGGTGCCCGGGGCAATAGAGGGGCAAAAGGCGTCGATGTCGATGGTGACATAGACGCGCGCCCCTTCGGGGATGCGGGCGACAACCGCCCCGGGGCCGAGGGCGCGGGTCTGGCGCACGGACAGGATATCGGAGCCCATGGCGCGGGCGTCTTCATAGCCTTCGCGCGCGGTCGAGGATACGTTGCGGATGCCGATCTGTGTCAGGCCGGTGACGTAATCCTGCTCGGCCGCGCGGCGCATGGGGTTGCCGTGGCCGTTTCGCACGCCGTGGCGTTCATCGACAAAATCCAGATGGGCGTCGATTTGCAGGATGTGGATGTCGCCCTGGCCGTCAAAGGCGTTGATGCAGGGGATGTTGACGGAATGGTCCCCGCCGATGGTCACGGGCAGGGCGCCGGCGGCCAGGGCCTGACGCACGCCGTATTCGATGTTGGCATGGGATTTGGCGGTATCGGTGTGGACAATATCCGCATCCCCCATATCCACGATCCGCACATCGGGGCCAAGGTAGGTTGTGTCGTCCTCGTGGTCATAGGCCCCTGCATGTCCGAAGGAAAACAGGGTAGAGGCCTCGCGCACGCCCCGCGGCCCGAAACGCGCGCCCGACCGGTATTGCGCCCCGCAATCAAAGGGCGCGCCAAGGATGGCGACATCGGCCTCAAGGGCGGACCAGTCCGCGACATAGGGTTTTTTGGCAAAGGTGGCGATGCCGACAAAGGGCAGGTTCAGGCGGCCCGATTCATATCCGTGGCTGGTCATGGTATGCTCCTGTTTTGCGCCAGAGTGCGGCGCATTGGCCCGATTGGCAAGGGGGGGTTGTAATCGGGGATATATTCACGATTATCAATGTAAATCGAAAATGGAGTCTATCGTGTTTAAAAGAGTAAGCCTGTGGCGCAGCACGCCGCCTGCCATATTTCCCGTGATGCTGGGCTTTATGGGATTGTCGCACGCCTGGCGCAATGTGGCGCATGTGTTGCCGGTGCCGACCGTGATCGGGGATCTGATGCTGGGATTCGCGGTGGCGCTGTTCCTGTTTTTCGCCGTCTCCTACGGGATGAAGGTGATCGTGCGCCCCAAGGCCCTGTTGGAGGATCTGAACTCCCCCCCCGCGCGTGCCGGTGTGGCCGCCCTGCCCATGACCCTTATGATCATGGCGGCGGGGCTGTTGTCGCTGGGCGCGGACCCCGGGGCCATCTGGTGGGTCGGGGTTGTGCTGTATTTCCTGACCAGCGCGCTGATCCTTGTCACCGTCCTGAAAGGCCCGCCCGAGGCGCGCCGTCTGTCCCCCTTCCAGTTTCTGGCCTTTGTCGGGATGATCACCGGACCGGTGGCCGGTATTCCCCTTGGCCATGACAGCGTCAGTTTCTGGCTGGCGATGATCGCGATGGTGCCCTATCTGGTGATCACCCTCGGCTATTATCCCAAGCTGCTGAAGCGCCGCCCGCCGGTGCCGCTGCGTCCCTCGCTGGCGATTGTTCTGGCGCCGACGGGGCTGTTTGCCATTGCGTTCGGGCAGTTGGGTATGGATCTGCCGTTCCAGATTTTCTACTGGGCCGCCTATGCGATTGCCCTGGTCCTGATGCTGGCCGCCCCCTGGCTGACCGAGGACGGCTGGACTCCGGTCTGGGGCAGCCTGACCTTTCCGGCGGCGGTGTTCCTGAACATGCAGATCCTGGCGGTCGGCAAGGGCATGGGCATCATTGCCATGACGGGCCTGATTGCCGGCGGTCTGATCGCCACGCCGATGATCCTGTATATCCTCTATAAGGCCTTGCGCTTCTGGATGACCGGCGACATGGCGAAAAAGACGGGGGCCTCTGTGGCCTAGGTATAGTCCCGCAAAATCCTGACGAAACGCCCGGCCCTGTCCGGGCGTTTTGCGTTTGTGCGGGGGTTTTGTGCGATGCGGCAAGAAACCCCCTTTCCATTTCCCGCGTTTCATGAGATAGGGACGTGCCAACAGCGATCCCCATTTTCGGAGTTTTTCCATGGATATTCGTGAGGCCCTCACATTCGACGACGTTCTTCTGGTTCCGGCGGCATCAAGCGTGCTGCCCAACACGGCGGACACCCGCACCTTTGTTACGCCAAGGATCGCGCTTAACATTCCGCTGATCTCTTCCGCGATGGATACGGTGACCGAGGCCAAGATGGCGATTGCCATGGCGCAGGCCGGCGGGATGGGGGTTATCCACCGCAATCTGGACATTGCGGAACAGGCCGCGCAGGTGCGTGCCGTCAAACGGTTCGAGTCCGGTCTGGTGGAAAACCCGATTACCCTGACGCCGGACCAGACGCTGGCCGATGCCAAGGCCTTGCAGGAACGCTACAAGATCACCGGTTTCCCCGTGGTCGGGCCGGACGGCAAGGTGGTCGGGATCGTCACCAACCGCGACATGCGTTTTGCCACGGATGACAGGACTCCGGTCTCGGTGATGATGTCCTCGGACAATCTGGCGATGCTGCACGAGCCGTTCGATCTGGCCGAGGCCAAAAGCCTGATGCAGGCGCGCCGCATTGAAAAGCTGCTGGTGGTGAACGAGCGCAACGAGCTGACCGGCCTGCTGACCATCAAGGATATCGAACAGGCGGTGCTGAACCCGGATGCCTGCAAGGACGACATGGGGCGGCTGCGGGCGGCGGCGGCCTCTACCGTGGGGGATGCGGGGTTTGAACGGTCTTGCGCGCTGGTGGATGCGGGGGTGGACATGGTGGTGATCGACACCGCGCACGGCCATTCCGCCAGCGTCCCCGAAGCGGTGGAGCGGATCAAGGCCTATAATCCGGACGTGCAGGTGGTGGCGGGCAATGTCGCCACGGCGGCGGCAACGCGGGCCTTGCTGGATGCGGGCGCCGATGCGGTGAAGGTGGGGATCGGGCCGGGCTCTATCTGCACAACGCGCATGGTGGCCGGGGTCGGGGTGCCGCAGATGACGGCGATTTCCGATTGCGCGAAAGAGGCGGCAAAAACCGGCGATCATGTGATTGCCGACGGCGGCATCAAGTTTTCCGGCGATTTTGCCAAGGCGATTGCGGCGGGGGCCAGCTGTGCGATGGTCGGCTCCATGCTGGCGGGCACGGACGAGGCCCCGGGCGAGGTGATCCTGTATCAGGGGCGCTCGTTCAAGGCCTATCGCGGCATGGGCTCGGTCGGGGCGATGGCACGCGGCTCGGCGGACCGCTATTTCCAGAAGGAAGTCTCCAGCGAGAAACTGGTCCCCGAAGGGATCGAGGGGCAAGTGCCCTACAAGGGCGCGGCGGGGGCCACCCTGCACCAGCTGATCGGCGGCTTGCGCGCGGCGATGGGCTACACCGGCAACGCCACGATCGACGAGATGCGCTTTGGCTGCCAGTTCGTGAAGATCACCGGCGCGGGGCTGAAGGAAAGCCATGTGCATGACGTGCAGATCACGCGCGAAAGCCCCAACTACCGGATGGGATGATGACTCCGCTCGCACTGGCCCTTGTCTGCGTTTTCCTGCAGGTCGCCCTGACATTCTGGGCGATCGTCAGGGTCGGCATGTTGCGGGTGGCGGCGGTGAATACGCAGGCGGTCACGCTGGAACAGATCGCCCTGTCCAGCGCCGCCTATCCCCCCCGGGTGATTGCGCAGCAGAACAACATGCAGAACCAGTTCGAAACGCCGGTTTTGCTGTATAGTGTCGTGGCGCTGGCCGCGGCGCTGGATGCGGCAAACTGGGGGCTGGCCGCGGGGGCGGCGGTTTTTGTGGCCCTGCGTTTTGTGCATCGCTATATTCATGTGGGGCGCAATGATGTTGTCTTGCGCCTGAAGGTCTATGTCGCCGGTCTGGCCGGCCTGTCGGTATCGTGGCTTTCCCTCGGGGTGGCCCTGTTTGGGGGGTAGTCCCGTGTGGTTCCTGATGCGCCAGTTTTTCAGCCTGCTAAGCCGGTTCTGGTTCATGCCTTTCGGGTTTTACAGTCCGGCGCTGCGCGGCTCGCGGGTGTTTCCCCATCCGCTGGCGCCGCGAAACCTGCGCGATCTGATCCTGAACAAGATGATGTTCCCCGACAATATCCTGCGCGCCGTGGTGGCGGACAAGCTGGCCACGCGGGGCTGGGTGGCGGAACAGGTCGGGGAAGAATACCTGATCCCGCTGCTGGATGTGGTGGCGCGGCCGCAGGACCTGAAAAAGGCGGAATACCCGCTGCCGGTGGTGATCAAAAGCAACCACGCCAGCGGGCAGGTGGCCTTTGTCGAAACGCTTGCGGATTACGAGGGGCTGGACAAGAAGGCGCGCAAGTGGTTGTCCAAGGGCTACAACCTGAAACGGGAGTGGGTCTATCGCGACATCGACCGCTGCCTGATGGTAGAGGAAATGCTGCTGGACGAACAGGGGCGGCTGCCGGCGGATATCAAGTTCGACTGCTATTTCGGGGAACCGGCGCTGGTGGTCAACACGCAAACCGTGAACGGCACGGACCGTTTCGGCAAGACGGTCAAACATTACATGACGCCGGAATGGGAACGGATGGATATCAACCCGGGGGTGAACTCCGACACGCCGCTGCCGGAAAAACCGCATAATTACCCCGAAATGCTGGAAGTCGTGCGCAAGCTTTCCGCCCCCTTCGACTATATCCGCGTCGATCTGTTTTACTGCCGCGGCCGCCTTTATGTGGGCGAGGTTACCAATTTCGACGACGGCGGCGGTTTCGTGCATAGCCCGCCGGAAAAAGATGCGGCGCTGCTGGCACTTTACCGGAAACGCAAGGCCGACAGGATCGCCACCCTGCGCAAGACATACGGAAACGCCGGCAGGAACACGGGGCAATAGACGGAATTCCCTTGAGGATTGCGCTGTTTTTGGTATTGGGGGGCCATGACACCTTCTGCCCGCCTTTCTGCCGCCATTTCGTTGCTGGACCGGATTTTGACCGGCGAGCCGGCCGAGCGTGCCTTGACGCGCTGGGCGCGGCAGAACCGCTATGCCGGCTCCAAGGACCGGGCGGCGGTGCGGGATGTGGTGTTTGACTGCCTGCGCCGGAAACGCTCTTTCGCGCACAGGGGCGGGGCGATGAACGGTCGCGCGTTGGTGCTGGCGCATCAGCTGGCGGCCGGCGCGGATCTGGACGCGCTGTTCAGTGGCGAGCGTTTCGCCCCCGCGCCGCTAAGCGATGCGGAACGGGCGCAGCTGGCGCGCGAGGATCAGGCCAGCCTGCCCGTGGCCTTCGATTTCCCCGATTTCCTGCTGGAAGAGCTGCTGCGCTCGCTCAAGGGGGATTTGCCGGCGGTGATGGAGGCGATGCAGCAACGCGCGCCGGTCGATTTGCGGGTGAACCGCCTGAAAGCCACGATTGACGAGGCCGAGCGTATGCTGGCCCGCGACCTGATTTTTACCACGCCGCACCCTCTGGCCGAAAACGCCCTGCGTATCGTGGAAAACCCGCGCAAACTGGCGCGCAGCCTGGCCTATGACTACGGGCTGGTGGAATTGCAGGATGTCTCCAGTCAGGCGGTCGCGGCGTTCTGCGGCGCCGAAGCGGGGCAAACGGTGCTGGATTATTGCGCGGGCGGGGGCGGCAAGACGCTGGCGCTGGCGGCGGACATGCAGGGCGTGGGCCGCCTGATGGCCCATGACGCCAACGCCAGCCGCATGAAGGACCTGCCCGAGCGCGCCCGCCGTGCCGGTGCCGACATAGAGGTGCTGACCAGCGAGCAATTGCAACGCATATCCCCCGCCTG
>JALWQC010000246.1 GCA_027080755.1 Paracoccaceae bacterium | reverse complement strand
GGGCAGGATACAGCAGCTCGGCCGGCAGGATCAGACGCATACCGCTTTGCCGCAGGGCGGTGAAAACGGGGTCGTCGGGGCTGCAGGGGGCGGTGAAATCCCCCTCGAATCCCAGGGATTTGGCCGCGGGGATTTCCTGATACTGGAATGTCGGGAAAAAGTAATCCATGCCGTCGGCGCGCAAACCGGTGAACAGGCGCAGGTAATCGCGCGCCTCTGTCATATCCCGGGGGGCGCCGGCGGCGGCAAAATTCTGGGCTTGCACCGGAAAGGCCAGCATAGCCAGCAGCACAGGCCAGAGGTGTTTCACCGGATCGGTTCCAGCAGCGCATCCTGCAGGCTGCAGTCGCGTCGGGTGTCCGCCCCGCAGTCGCGCAGTTGCAGGTCTTTGGTCAGGCAGATGCGGACCTCCTGTATCAGGCCGGCCTTGCAGGTGACGGTGATCTGGTCCGGTTCCAGCCCGGGGTTGGCCGCCAGAAAGGCGGACTCTATCACGCTGGCGGGCAGCTTGTGGGGTTCTTGCAGCTTACGCAGGATTGGCGGGCGGGTGATGCTGTCATAGGCCGCCCGCGCCGTTTCGAAATAGCGGGCGGCGGACAGGCCCGAGCAACGCCCGTGTTTTTTCCATTCATACCATGCCAGCCCCGGACTGCCGGTAATATCGGCCATCGCGGCGGTCTGGCTGCGGGACGGGTCGCGCGCGATGGTGCGGCAATAGGACGGCCAGCCCCGTTCATACTGCGGCCAAAGCCCGTGCAGGGTAAACCCGAAGCCGCGCCCCGCGTCGCATTGCGGGGAACGGCGGGCATCCCCTTCCAGATCGCACCAGCTGGGCGTCCAGCTAAGCGACAGGACGTAATAGTCGAAGTCCCCGGCCGGTTCGTTCTCGGACATGGCGGGGGTGGCGATTAGCAGGGCCAAACAAAAGGTCTTTAACATTCTGATCATCTGGCCTATATACACCTCAGAATTCCCCACGAAAACCCAAATAGCGCCCCGCGCCCCCGAGTTTTCGGCAAGGGCACAGGTTTGTTTGAAGGAGACTGACATGGCACTTCCATTGATGGCCAAGGCAACGGCCGTTTGGCTGATTGACAATACAACGCTGACTTTCCCCCAGATCGCGGAGTTTTGCGGCCTGCACGAACTGGAGGTCAACGGGATGGCCGATGGCGAGGTCGCCGTGGGCGTCAAGGGCTTTGATCCCATCGCCAACCGCCAGCTGACGGCCGAGGAAATCAAACGTTGCGAGGAAGACCCCAAGGCGAAGCTGCAACTGATGTATAATCCCGCAGCCGAGGGCGAAACCAAACGCAAGGGGCCGCGCTATACGCCGCTGTCCAAACGTCAGGACCGCCCTTCCGCGATTGCATGGCTGGTGAAATTCCACCCCGAACTGACCGACGGCCAGATTTCCAAGCTGGTCGGCACGACCAAGCCGACCATTCAGGCCATCCGCGAGCGCACCCACTGGAACATCGCCAACATCCAGCCGATCGATCCCGTGGCGCTTGGCATGTGCAAACAGGTCGAACTGGACGCCGCCGTTGCCAAAGCGGTCAAGAAGAAGGGCGACGATGTCATGTCCGACGACGAGCGGATGAAGCTGGTATCCACCGAGCAGTCCCTGAATATGCCGGAAGAGCCGCGCATGCCCTCCAACGTCTCGGGGCTGGAGGCCTTCACCCTGTCCGAAACGAAGGAAGAAGAGGCCCTGCCCGACGCGGAAAGCCTGTTCAACCTGCCCAAGGGCGACGAGGCGGAATAAATCCCGCCATTCTGAAATACAAAAAGGCCGGAGTCCCCTCCGGCCTTTTTTGTGTGCGGGCGTTAGTGTGCGGGGATTTCCACAGGGTCCAGCAGGCTGCGTCCGCCATCAACGGCCAGTATCTGGCCGGTAATGAAATTCGCCTTGCAGGATCCAAGGAAAACGGCGGCATCGGCGGCTTCGTCCGCCTCTCCGATATGGTTAAGGGGGGTGGCTTTGACAATCTGGTCGTGCAGCCCGGGATGGTCGCGCAGGGACTGGCGCAGGCTTGCGCTCATCAAGGATCCCATCGCGATGGCATTCACCCGGATCCCGTGTTGCGCATAGGCCACGGCCAGAGACCGCGTCAGCTGGTCCAGCGCCGCCATCGATACCGAATAGGCCAGCAGTTCGGGGCGTGTGCGGTGTGCCGCGATCGAGGACAGATTGACAATCGCCCCGATGCTTTGCCCGCTTTCCGGTTTGGGCGTCTGCTGGATCATGCGTTTGGCCACGGCTTGCGACAGGCGCAGGTTGGCGGTGACATTCTGCTGCATCAGTTCCTCGACGACATCCTCGTCGCCCAGCGGGTCCGAGGGCAGGATCTGCCGGCTGGCATTAACCAGAATATCGACACGGTCATAGGCATCGATCGTCGTGGCCAGCAGGTTGTTTACCGTCAGCTTTTCGCGCAGATTGCCGCAATAGGCCATGACCTTGCCTTGCTCGTCCTGCAGGGATTCCACCTCGAAATCCAGACGTTCCTCATCCATGTCGGCCAGAACGACGTTGGCCTCCAACTGGACAAAACGCCGTGCAATCGCAAGGCCGATACCGTTGGCCGCCCCGGTCACAATGACGGTTTTGCCTGCTACAGAAGAGTCCATTCCCAACCTCGTGATTCCCGATGTTCAAGCGCCCAGACTAGGACATTTTCGAATAAAATTACAGGGATTATCGCTGCTGCTTCGGGCGCCGCGCGCGGATAATCTTGAACGCCCCATCCTGATGCAGGATATCCCAGTGCCTGAAATGGGCCTCCAGCGCCGGTTCATAGGGAAGCTGCCGGTTCGCCACCATCAGCAACTGCCCCGAGGGACGCAGCAATCTGGCGGCCGCGGCGATAAAGCCGACCCCGATGGATGGCTCCGCCGCGCGGCCCTGATGGAAGGGCGGGTTGGTGATCACGCTGTGATAGCGTTCCCCGGGGGCTTCAAACGTGGTGGCATCGGCCCAGTGGAAACGGGCGCGCGGGTCCGTGACGTTGACGCGCGCCGCCTCCAGCGCGCTATGCTCGGCCTCTATGACGTCCAATGTGGTGATTTTTTCGCACGCGGCCAGAAGCTGTTTTGACAGATAGCCCCAGCCCGCGCCCAGATCCGCGACCTCGCCCTTGATCGACTTGTCGAAATACCGCGTCAGCAATTCCGAGCCCTTGTCGATTTTGTCCGGGCTGAACATCCCCGGGGCGCTGAGGTAGCCGGACGGGTTGTGCGTCGCCTCGACCGCCTTTTCCCAATCGGCAAATTCCGGCACGTCGCCGGCAGGGTGCAGCCAGAAAACCTTGCCGTGGGATTTTGACAGGACGCCTTCTATTTCGACCAGCTTGCGCGTGGCTTTCAGCAGGGAATCGATGCCGTCGGTCTTGTTGCCACTGACAACCACCAGCCCGTCCTTGCCTGCCAGCCGACAGGCCCGCGCGACATTGGCCATGTTTTCGCGCCGTGCCCGGGTCAGTTCCACCAGCACGGTTGCAAAATGCCCCGTTGCCTGCGGCAGAACCTGAAACCCGCGGTCTTGCAGCCGGTCGGCCAGCGGTTTGAAACCTTGCTCGCAAACCAGATCCGTTTCCGCCAGGTCCTGCGGAATTTCCCCCGAGGGGCGGATGAACAGGGCAGGGCCGGCCAGCGGGGGCAGAAGCCCCTCGTCGAAAGGCAGGGTGATACGGGCGGGGTCAGACATGGATCACCGGATTTTCAAGGGTCATTCTTTTTCCATTGTGCATTGCAGCGGATGCTGGTTGCGCCGGGCATAATCCATCACCTGCGTCACTTTGGTTTCGGCAATTTCATGGGTAAACACCCCGACAACCGCCAGCCCCTTGGTGTGGACCGTCAGCATGATCGCCTCGGCCTGTGTGGGGTTCAGGCCGAAAAACCGCTCCAGTATATGCACGACAAATTCCATCGGGGTGTAGTCGTCATTCAACAACAACACCTTGTAAAGCGGCGGTTTGGCCGTTTTGGGTTTTGTGATGGTCGTGGTCTCGAAATCCTCGTCCGAGGCCATTTTTATCGCTAGATCTGTGCGCATATCCGTCCTGCATACATGGTTCAACAGCCTATATATTCGGTCGGAGCAAATATAAAAAGGGGGCAAAAGCCCCCCTTTTCTTCAATCGGTCACAATTCAGGCAGCGAAAGGTTTGTAGGCTGCGAACTGCTGTGTGAAAGGCGCGGTGATTTCCTTGGCGCTTTCGGTGTAAATCTCTGTCACCTTGTTGAATTCCGCGAAGAACCCTTCGAAGGCGGTTTTGGCAAGGGCGGTCTGCTTTTCCAGCAGCTCGGCCGGAGTCTTGACGCTGGCCAGTTCCTGCGCGGCGGCGGTCATGTCTTCCAGGGTTTTCTTGCCATAGGCCGTGATTTCCCCGTTCAGGGTCTCGGCGGTTTTCATGGCCACTTCCGAGGCTTTGACAAAGGCATCATAGCCCTGTGCGCCAAAATCGGCGGTATTTTCGGTTTTTGTTTCGGTTTTTTTAGTTGTTTTGGCTGTCATGGTTTTTTCCTCGATAGAGCGGGATTACGGATCCTATATAGGGGCTATGCTGCACTGCGTCAAGCGTTTGTGTTGCGCTGCAACATTTCCGCCCTGTGCCCTGTAAACAACAGCCCGCAACTATTTGAAAAACAGGCTTTTCCTGAAAGGGGAAAATGTGTTATATATCGGCAAAACAAATGCGGCACCGGCAAACGGGCCGTCGAGGCAGTACATAGTCGATCGGCAGAATTCGATGTTTATCAGGATTTTACGGGGGTTTGCCCTCGTTCTTACGCTTGTATTTATGGCAGGTATGGTGGCCGCTGCGCCCTATGCCGCGCTGGTTATGGATGCCCGCACGGGCGAGGTTCTGCATTCCCGCAATGCGGACACGCGGCTGCATCCGGCATCCCTGACCAAGATGATGACCCTCTATCTGGTGTTCACGGAAATAGAGGCGGGGCGCATGTCCCTTGACCAGAAAATCACCATTTCCCGCCACGCGGCCAGCATGCCGCCCTCTAAACTGGGGCTGCGGCCGGGGCAGAAAATCGCCCTGCGCTATCTGATCCGCGCCGCCGCCATCAAATCCGCCAATGATGCCGCAACGGCCATAGGCGAGGCGGTCTCCGGTTCCGAGCCGGCCTTCGCCCGCTATATGACCCGCACCGCGCGGATGATGGGGATGAAGAACACCACCTTCAAGAACGCCAATGGCCTGACAGCGCCCGGGCATTTGTCCACGGCGCGCGACATGACCATTCTGGGGCGGCGCCTGCTGTATGATTTCCCCCAGTATTACAACCTGTTCAGCCGCATCAGTGCCGATGCCGGCGGCAAGACGGTTTACCATACCAACCGGCGGTTCCTGCGCTCTTACGAGGGGGCGGACGGGATCAAAACCGGGTATACGGCGGCCTCGGGGTTCAATCTGGTGGCTTCGGCGCGCCACGGCAGCAAACGCATTATCGCCACGATGTTCGGCGGCACCTCCACCGCGCAGCGCAATGCGCAGGTGGCCAAGCTGATGGATATGGGCTTTAGTCGCGCGCCGACCCGCGCCGCCCGCGTGCGTCTGCCGGCCTTGCATATTTCGCCCGACGGAACGGCGGCGCCGCGTGGCTCGGGGCTGGTGCGCACAGCAAAACGGCCGCCGCTGCGGGCCGGCACCCGTATGGCTGCGGCCGATCCGACCGTGGCCGTGGCCATGGCGCGCAACATAGACACCCTTGTCAGCACCGTGGTGGAAGAGGCCCCCCCGCAGCGTGACATAGACGCACAGGCCGCCGCTATCCTTGCCGCGATTGCCGCGGCCGAGCCGGCGCCCCCCAAACCCGCCGACCAGCCGTCCACCCCGATCCGCCGCCCTGCCGGTTTTGCCGCGTCGGCGCCGGTCAAGGTGGCCAGCCTGTCCCCCGTGGTGCCGGCCCTGCCTGTAACGCCGGCGCATGAGTTCGGCGACTGGGCCGTGCAGATC
>JALWQC010000245.1 GCA_027080755.1 Paracoccaceae bacterium | reverse complement strand
GCCGACGAAATGGCAGGGGAAAAACCACAGGTCCGGCTTGATATCCAGCTCCGCCACCACATGCCCTTCGCCATTCGTGCCGCCGTCGGCGGAAATCTCGGTGATGCGGTCCATCATCAGCATGGGGGGCATCGGCAGCTGTGCGTTGCCGGGGCCGAACATTTCCCCCTGTGCGCAGGAAATCAGGTCGTCATAGTCAAAACTGGTCGGGCGGTCGGTCATTTCGGGGGATACTCCAGAAGTCATAAGTTGCCCTATTCCTACCACCTCAACCTTGCGCGGCGCAATAGCGGGTGCAAGGGGGCTGGCATATAGAAGGGGAAATACTATATAGTACGGGAAAATACCGGATATATTGCTATGACCATGACAGAACCGACACCCAAAGAACGCGCCGCCACATGGCTTGCCAGCGCCCGGCTGCGCCCCACGCGCCAACGTCTGGCCCTGGCCGAGCTGCTTGTGGGCGACGGCAAGGACCGCCATGTGACCGCCGAACACCTGTTTGACGCCGTGCGCCAAAGCGGGGCGCAGGTTTCGCTGGCGACCGTCTACAACACCCTGCGCGCCTTTTGCGAGGCGGGGCTTATGATGGAGGTTACCGTGGACGGGAACGGATCCTATTTCGACACCCGCCTTGACGACCACCCGCACTATTACTGGGAAGAGGACAACACCCTGACCGACGCCCCTGCGGATGCGGTGAAATTCGCGGATATCCCCAAGGCCCCCGAGGGGACCGTCATTTCCAAAATCGATGTGGTGATACGGGTGCGCCACGAATAGGGCAGGCCCATGTTCGCAGTCATCCAGAAACACGACGGTTATTCCGGCCTTTCCGAAGGACCGGTAATAGAGGACGCCGCGCTTTATCTGGAAAACGCCGATATTGCCGTGCCGGTTCCTGCGGCCGGCCAGGTTCTGATCCGTCTGCGGGCGGCGGCGGTCAACCCCTCGGATCTGCATTTCATCAAGGGGGAATACGGCCAGCCGCGACGCAAGGGCGCACCGGCCGGATTCGAGGGCTGCGGCGACGTGGTAGAGGCCGGCAAAGGCGCCGAAGGGCTGCTGGGAAAACGGGTCGCTTTCGTTGTGGCGCAGGGCGGATCGGGGGCCTGGGCGGAATTTGCCCTGACCGATGCCGCCCATTGCATCCCCCTGCACCCCGACATCACGGACGAGGACGGCGCCGCGCAAATCGTCAACCCGATGACGGCGATGGCAATGGTCGATCTGGCCGCGGCCGAGGGGGACTCTTTCGTGATTTCGGCCGCCAGCAGCCAGCTGGGGAAACTGATGATCGGGCTGGCACGCGACAAGGGCCTGAACGCCATCGCCCTTGTGCGCCGCGCCGGTACCCGCGCCCCGCTGGCCGCGCTGGGGGCGGCAGAGGTTCTGGACGTCACCACGCCGGATTTCGCCGAAACCTTCGCCGCCGTCAGCCGCCGCCTGAAACCGCGGGTGTTTCTGGATGCGGTCTCGGATCCGGTGTCGGAAACCGTCTTTACCCGCATGCCCAACAACGCCCGCTGGGTCAGCTATGGCAAGCTGGGGAAAAATCCCCCCTGCCTGAGCGAAATGGGCCAGCTGATTTTCATGGGCAAACGGATAGAAGGGTTCTGGCTGACCCGCTGGATGTCACAAACCCCGCCCGAGGTGCAGGCCCGCGTGGTGCAGCAGGTCCAGGCCCGTTTTGCCGACGGTCGCTGGAAAACCGACATTTCCGCACGCATAAAGCTGCCCGAACTGGTGGAAAAACTGGCCGCGGCCAGCCGGATACCGGACGGCAAAATCATCATCACGCCATAAAAAAGGCCCGCTAACGGAGGCGGGCCTTTGGTTTGGAATGTGCCGCTTTAGCGGTTCATGCGGTTTTCTATCAGCTCGTCCACCACCGAAGGATCGGCCAGTGTCGAGGTGTCCCCGAGCGAGCCGTAGTCGTTCTCGGCAATTTTACGCAAAATACGGCGCATGATCTTGCCGGAACGGGTTTTCGGCAGACCCGGCGCCCACTGGATCAGGTCCGGCTTGGCAATCGGGCCGATTTCCGTGCGCACCCATTTTTCCAGATCCTTGCGCAGTGCCTCGCTCGGCTCTACCCCGTTCATCAGGGTGACATAGGCGTAAATCCCCTGTCCCTTGATGGCGTGGGGATAGCCGACCACGGCGGCCTCGGCCACATCGACATGGGCGACAAGGGCGCTTTCGACCTCGGCCGTGCCCATGCGGTGGCCGGAAACGTTGATCACATCATCGACGCGGCCGGTGATCCAGTAATCGCCGTCCTCGTCGCGGCGGCATCCGTCACCGGCGAAGTAATAGCCCTTGTAGTCGCTGAAGTAGGTCTTCACGAAGCGTTCGTGATCGCCGTAAATCGTGCGCATCTGGCCCGGCCAGCTGTCCTTGATCGCCAGAACGCCCTCGCAGGGGATTTCGTCGATTTCGGCGCCTGTATGTGCATCCAGAACCACCGGCTGCACCCCGAAAAACGGCTGCTGCGCGGAACCGGGCTTGGTTGCCGTCGCGCCGGGCAGCGGGGTCAGCATGTGCCCGCCGGTTTCCGTCTGCCACCATGTATCGACAATCGGGCAACGGCCCTTGCCGACGACATCGTTATACCAGTGCCAGGCCTCGGGGTTGATCGGCTCGCCCACGGTTCCCAGAATCCGCAAGGAGGACAGGTCGCATTTTTCGACATATTCCTTGCCCTGCCCCATCAGCGCGCGAATGGCGGTCGGGGCGGTGTAGAACTGGTTCACCTTGTATTTCTCGCAGATCTGCCAGAAACGCGAGGCATCGGGATAGGTCGGCACGCCCTCGAACATCAGGGTCGTCGCGCCGTTGGCCAGCGGGCCGTAAACAATATAGCTGTGACCGGTGACCCAGCCCACATCGGCCGTGCACCAGAAAATATCGCCGTCGTGGTAGTCGAACGTATACTGGTGCGTCATCGCGGCATAGGTCAGATAGCCGCCGGTGGTATGCACCACGCCCTTGGGCTGTCCGGTAGAGCCGGAGGTATACAGGATAAACAGCGGATCCTCGGCGTTCATCGGCTCGGGCGGGCAATCGGCAGAGACCTCTTTTTCCAGCTCGTGCAGATAGAAATCGCGCCCCTCTACCCATGTGGTCTGGGCTCCGGTGTGCTGGACAACCAGCATTTTGACGTGGTCATCACAGTGCAGCAAGGCCGCATCCGTGTTGGATTTCAGCGGCGTATCGCGCCCGCCCCGCGGGGCATGGTCGGCGGTGATGACAACCCGCGCACCGGAATCGTTGATACGGTTGGCCAGAGCATCCGGCGAGAAGCCCGCGAACACCACCGAATGCACCGCGCCGATCCGCGCACAGGCCAGCATGGCATAGGCGGCCTCGGGGATCATCGGCATATAGAGGACAACGCGGTCCCCTTTCTTGACGCCCATATGCTTCAACACGTTGGCGAATTTGGACACCCGCTCGTGCAGTTCCCTGTAGGTGATGTTTTTGTTCTGGTCCGGCTCGTCACCCTCCCAGATGATCGCAACCTGATCCGCGCGGTCTTCCAGATGGCGGTCGATGCAGTTGGCGGCGACGTTCAGAACACCGTCCTCGAACCATTTGATGGAAATATCAGGATAGGCAAAGCTGGTGTTTTTCACCTTGGTATAGGGCTTGATCCAGTCCAGACGCTTGCCCTGCTCGCCCCAGAACTTGTCCGGGTCGGCAACGGATTCGGCATACATCTTCTTGTAGCCCTCTGCGTCAACCCATGCGTTTTTCACGATCTCTTCCGAGGGCGGATAGGTTTTCTGTGTCATAGCGTTTCTTCCTGCAAACGGGGGACAGGCCCCCCTGTTGTCAAAATATGCCGTCTTTGCGGCGTTCTAGATGGCGAGATATTCCTCCCGCAGGGCCTCGTTGTCCAGAACCTCCTGCGCGGAACCGTCAAAAACCACCTGTCCGGTGTCCAGAATAACCGCCCGATCCGCCAGTTTCAGGGCGGCGATGGCGTTCTGTTCCACGATCACGGTGGTAATTCCCAGATCCTTGATCTGCGCCAGCGTGCGTTCGATTTCCTGCACGATCACGGGGGCCAGCCCCTCGTAGGGTTCGTCCAGCAGCAGCAGCTTGATGTCGCGCGCAAGGGCACGGCCGATGGCCAGCATCTGTTGCTCGCCCCCCGAAAGCGTGGTGCCTTCCTGGTTTTTGCGCTCGCCCAGACGGGGGAACAGCTCGTAAATGCGCTCGATCGACCAGCCGTGCGGCGGGGCGATCTGGGCCAGTTCCAGATTTTCCTGAACCGTCAGGCCCTGAATGATCCGGCGGTCCTCCGGCACCAGCGCGATACCGGCCTGCGCGGCCTGCCATGCGGCCATATCGTGGATCGGCTGATGGTCCAGCCAGATTTCCCCGTGCGTCACCGAGGGGCTGTCAAGGCGCGCGATGGAGCGCAGAGTCGAGGTCTTGCCCGCCCCGTTCCGCCCCAGAAGGGCCAGGATTTCGCCTTCGTGGATGTTGAAGCTGACACCTTGCACGATGTAGCTTTCGCCGTAATAGGAATGGATGTCCCATGCCGAAAAATAGGCCGGCGTGTTTGTCGAATCGTTCATACCTCTGCCTCCCCGAGATAGGCTTCGCGCACCTTCGGATGCCCCTTGATGTTCTCGGGGATATCCTCGGCAATGATCGCGCCCTGTGCCAGAACCGAGATTCTGGTGGCCAGGCTGAACACCACATGCATGTCGTGTTCGATGATTACCTTGGTGATGTTGCGGGTTTCCCCGATATGCTTGAGCAGATCGATGGTGTTGTTGGTGTCGGCCCGCGCCATGCCGGCCGTCGGCTCGTCCAGCAACAGCAGCTTGGGGTCCTGCGACAGGCACATCGCCATTTCAAGGCGCCGCTTGTCCCCGCGCGACAGGGCCGAGGCCTCTACATGGATCTTGTCCTGCATATTCACATCCAGCAGCATCTTTTCCGCCTTTTCGCGGATGTCCGTTTCCCGCCGCACCCGTTGCAGGGCGTTCAGGGTAAAACTGCCGTCGCGCTTGGCAAAACAGGGGATCATCACGTTTTCGAACACCGTCAGATCCGCAAAGATCTCGGGAGTCTGGAAAACGCGGCTGATGCCCATCTGGTTGATCTCGTGCGGCTTCTTGCCCAACACCGGCGCCCCGTCGAACATGACGGATCCGGTGTCCGGCTTCAGCTTGCCGATCAGGCAGTTCAGAAAGGTGGACTTCCCCGCCCCGTTCGGCCCGATGATCGCATGGACCGAGCCTTCCTCGACGCTAAGGTTGACATTGTTCAGCGCATGCAGGCCGCCAAAGTGCTTGTTGACGTTCTGGACTTCTAGAATTCCCATTGGTCCTGTTCCTATTCTGCCGGGGTGCCGGTGGAATCCACCGTGCCCTTGTTAACGCCCGTGAATTTTTTCCGCAGCCGCGCGGCCCCTTCCATCAACCCGCCGGGCAGGAAGACGACGATCACCACAAACAACAGCCCCAGCGTCAGCTGCCAGCCCTTGCCGACAAACGGGTGGATAAGAAACACAAGGGTGTTGTCCATCCATGCGGGCAGGAAATCGAACCAGCCGTGCAGGGTGTTGTCGTTGATCCGCGAAAAGATTTTCTCGAAGTAATTGATGGTGCCTGCGCCCAGCACCGGCCCGATCAGGGTGCCTGTGCCGCCAAGGATAACCATCAGAACCACCGCGCCCGATTCCGTCCACTGCATCCGGTCCGGCCCCGCCAGCGGGTCCATCGCGGCCAGCAAACCACCGGCCAGCCCCGCATACATGCCCGAGATCACGAAAGCCGCCAGCATGTAGGGCTTTGTGTTCACGCCGGTATACATAAGCCGGTTCTGGTTGGTCTTGATTGCCTGCAACATCAGCCCGAAAGGCGAGCGGAAGATGCGGATGCTAAGATAGAACACAAGGATCAGAATCACCGCCGACAGGTAGAAACCGGCGTTGAACTGCAAATCCATGCCGAACAGCGTAGGGCGCCATGTGGCGTTCAGCCCCAGCCCGAACATGTTGGTAT
>JALWQC010000244.1 GCA_027080755.1 Paracoccaceae bacterium | reverse complement strand
TATTGCAACTCGATACGACAAACTGCTCAGAAACTTCCTCGCAGCCATAGAAATCGCTGCCGTCATTTTGTGGTGGACCTGATTGAGTCTCGACCCTAGCATGTCGGTCAGCAGGTCAAAGGCAAACAGGGTTTCCTTGCTGGCCATACCTTGCGGATTGTCACAAGGCACCAGCGCCATCGCGTCATAAATCGCGCGGGCGTTCTGTTGCAGCGCCGGGGTCGGCCAGCGCGTGGTGCGCAATTCCTGCAACAGCGCCAGATCGCAGCCGCAGGTGTTGCGCCCCCGTGCCGCATAGCAATAGTCGTGGCGCTGGCAGGCCGCATCCAGCGGATCGATCGGCGGCGGCGCGGTCGGGATGTCCGCCGGATGCCCGGGGCCGCACCAGTTGCCGTAAACGGGGGCGGTGATCCGGGGCAGGGGTTGCGCCGGGGCGGATGTGGCAAAAAGCAGCCCGGCAAGACACAGGGCCAGCGGCCTCACTTGCCACCCTTTTTGCCGGCGGGGGCTTTGGTCTGGGTCGTTTCGCCCCGCCGTTTGGTGGTGGTGAATTCCTTGGTCGTCACATTGCCGCAGCTGGAACAGGTGTAGGTTTCGATCACGTCGTACTCCTCTTCGGTCCAGCGGGTGATCTCGATGCTGCCGTCGTCCTTTTCCTTGCGCTCTTCCTTTTCCTGCGTGTCGGTCAGGGTTTCGCTGCGGTCGGTGCGCGAGACGCTGAAAGCCGCGCCGCATTTTTCGCAGCGCGCTTCCTTGGCGCTGGAATTGAAGTTTTTCCACCCCAGCCCCGCCGCGGCCAGCCCGCCGGCCGCAACAGAGCCGAGCGCGCGGATGGCCATGCCCTGATCGCGCATGATCCAGAAGGCAATACCGGCCACGATCAGCCCGACGATCCCCCCGCCGATGATGGAGCTTTTGAGCAACTGTTGACGTTTTGCTTCCTGTTCTGCGGTCAATGTCATGATTCTATTCCTTTTTACTGTTTGTTGCATTGCCCGCTTTAGACAGGCGTTTTACGATGGTGGCGCGCAGATCATGCAGGGCCAGCAGGATGTCCCTGCTGTAGTCCTGCACCTGTTTTTCCGTGGCCCCCGATTGCAGCCAGTGGCTGGCGGCGTTGATGTCCCCGACCAGCGTATCGAGCCGCACCGCATCGCGCGCCGCCTGCCTGGCCTTGCGCGTCTTGTGCCAGCGGGTGATCTCGGCGGTTTCCTCGGCGCTCGGGCTTTGTTTGTTGGCGCTTTTGATGTCGCCGTCGGGTTTCAGGACGGCAATCTGCACCATTTCCATCCGGCCGTTGGGGCCGTCCAGAATGCGGAAAACCGTGGCGCCGCGCTCGCGACGGCGGAAAAACAGGGCGGGTTTGTCAAACATCTTGCAGGCTCCGGCAGAAACGGGCGACCCTTGTGCAGGCCTCGGTCAGGGCCGCGTCGGATGTGGCATAGCTTATCCGAAAATTCGGCGACAGGCCAAAGGCCGCGCCAAAGACCACGGCGACGCCCTCGGATTCCAGCAACTCTGTCGCGAAATCCTCATCGTTTTCAATGGGTTTTCCGTTCGGGCTGATCTTGCCGATGAAGGCCCTGATGGACGGATAGACATAAAACGCCCCCTCGGGTTTCGGGCAGACCATGCCGGGGATGGCGTTCAGGCGTTCCACCACCAGATCGCGGCGCCGCTCGAAAGCGGCACGGCTGCGCGGGATATAGTCCTGCGGGCCGCTCAAGGCCTCCAGCGCGGCCCATTGGCTGATGGAACAGGGGTTGGTGGTGGATTGCCCCTGCACCTTGACCATCGCCCTCACCAGATCGCGCGGCCCCGCCGCATAGCCGATGCGCCAGCCGGTCATGGCATAGGCCTTGGAGACCCCGTTGACGGTCAGCGTGCGCTCGTAAAGCGCCGGTTCCACCTGTGCGGGGGTGCAGAATTCGAAGGGGGCATAGGCGATATGTTCGTACATGTCGTCGCTTAGCACCCAGACATGGGGATGGCGCAGCAGAACGTCGGTCAGCGCTTTCAGCTCGTCCCGGGAATAGCCGGCGCCGGTGGGGTTGGAGGGGGAATTGAAGATAAACCACTTGGTGCGCGGGGTGATTGCGGATTCCAGCTGCGCGGGCGTGATCTTGAAACCGGTTTCCAGCGGGGCCTCTATGATCACCGGATCGCCGCCGCACAGACGCACCATATCGGGATAGCTGACCCAGTAGGGCGCGGGGACTATCACCTCGTCCCCTTCATTAAGAGTCGCCATCAAGGCATTGAAAAGAACCTGCTTTCCGCCAGTAGAGACTATCACCTGATCGGGGGTGTAGTCCAGATCGTTGTCGCGCCGGAACTTGGCGCAAATGACGGCCTTCAGCTCGGGGATGCCGTCGGGGGCGGTGTATTTGGTTTCCCCGCGCTCTATGGCATCGATCGCGGCCTCCTTGATGTTTTGCGGCGTGTCGAAATCGGGTTCCCCGGCGCCCAGAGCAATCACATCCACCCCCGCCGCCTGCAATTCGCGCGCCTTGCTGGATACGGCCACCGTGGGCGAGGGTTTTACGCGCGACAACGCATCGGCAAGAAAGGGCATGGCTCGGCTCCGTCAGGGTTTGGCGACAGTGATAGGCGGGCGCGGGGCGCAGATCAAGCTTTCAGGCTTGAATACGGGGGGCAAACGGGTGCAAAAGGGGCGCAGACAGACAAAAAGGGCCATGTTATGGGCGAAAGCTACGAACACCGGATCAAACGCCTGAAAATACGCAGCTGGCGGCGCGGCATCAAGGAAATGGACATGATACTCGGGCCGTTTTCGGATACCGAGCTGGTCAAACTGACGACAGAGCAGCTGGATCTCTATGAATCGCTGTTGGCCGAAAACGACCAGGACCTGTATATGTGGATGTCCGGGCGCGTGGAAATGCCGCCGGAACATGCGGAAATCGGGCTTGTGATACGAAAATTCATAAAACTCGCCTGAAAATCGCAAAAATATCGCGATATTTAACGGGTTGTTTCCTTTTTGGATGCGAAAACTTCGGGAATCACTGATTTGCGGAGGAAAAATTATGAATATCCAGACACATGTAGCCCCGACAGAGGGGGAGGGCGACCTGCGGACCTATCTGGACACGCTGGGGCGGCTGGAACGGCTGCACCGGCTGTTGCTGGACGTGGTCAAGGATGAATTCGAGCGGCTGAACCTGATCGACATCAATTCCGTGCAGGGGCTGTTGCTGTTCAACATCGGCGAACAGGAAGTCACGGCCGGCGAGCTGAAATCGCGCGGGTATTATCAGGGCTCCAACGTGTCCTACAACCTGAAAAAGCTGGTCGAGGCCGGCTATATGCACCATGAAAAATGCAAGGTGGACCGGCGCGCCGTGCGGGTCAGCCTGACGGAAAAGGGCAAGGGGATCCGCAAGATCCTGTCGGAGCTTTTCAGCCGCCACGCCGGCGAAATCACCACCCCCGGCCATCTGGGCAGCGCGGCGCTGGAAGACACCAACGAAAATCTGCGCCGGATCGAACGGTTCTGGTCCGACAGCATCCGTTTTATATACTGAACGAGGTTTCCTATCGGCACCGAAATCACGAAAAAGTCACCGGAAAACGGCCTGTAATGCCCCCTGCGGCGATTTAGAACTTGTCTAGGTTGTGCGGGAACGCATATGAAAGAATGAATGTTTTCAGGAGATGCGTGATGGATTACGAAAAAGGACTCGACGACGCTCTGGCCGCCCTGCATGACGAGGGGCGCTATCGGGTATTCATGGACATCCGTCGCGAGAACGGCGCCTTTCCCAAGGCCGAGTGGTCCCGCCCCGACGGCGACAGCAAGGAAATCACCGTCTGGTGTGGCAACGACTATCTTGGCATGGGGCAAAATCCGGTTGTGATCGAGGCCATGGAAAAGGCGCTGCACGCAGCGGGTGCGGGGTCCGGCGGGACGCGCAATATCTCCGGCACCACGATCTATCACAAGGAGCTGGAGGCCGAGCTGGCCGACCTGCACCAAAAAGAGGCGGCGCTTGTTTTCACCTCGGCCTATATCGCCAATGAATCGACGCTTTCGGTGCTGCCCAAGCTGTTCCCGGGGCTGGTGATCCTGTCGGACGAGCTGAACCATGCCTCCATGATCGAGGGGGTGCGCCACGGGCGCTCGGAAAAACACATCTGGCGCCATAACGATGTGGCCCATCTGCGCGAATTGCTCGAATCCCTGGACCCGGATGTGCCCAAGCTGATCGCCTTCGAATCGATCTATTCCATGGACGGCGATTTCGGCCCGATCCGCGAGGTCTGCGATCTGGCCGACGAATTCAACGCCCTGACCTATATCGACGAGGTCCACGCCGTCGGCATGTATGGCCCGCGCGGGGGCGGGGTGGCCGAACGGGACGGCCTGATGGACCGGATCGACATTATCAACGGCACGCTGGCCAAGGCTTACGGCGTGATGGGCGGCTATATCGCCACCACGGCCAAGATGGCCGATGCGGTGCGCTCCTATGCGCCCGGGTTTATTTTCACCACCTCGCTGCCGCCGGCAATCGCGGCGGGGGGGGCGGCCTCGGTCCGGTATCTGAAGGAACATCAGGAACTGCGCGACCAGCAGCAGGAAGCGGCCAGGGTCTTGAAAACACGGCTGAAAGCGCTGGGTCTGCCGGTGATGGACAGCGACAGCCACATCGTTCCGGTGCTGGTGGCCGATCCGGTGAAATGCAAGCGCCTGTCGGACCGTCTGCTGGACGAATTCGGCATTTACGTGCAGCCGATCAACTACCCGACCGTGCCGCGCGGCACCGAGCGCCTGCGCTTTACGCCCTCGCCGGTGCATACGGCGGAAACGATGGACCATCTGGTGAAATCGATGGATACGCTCTGGTCCCCGTGCGAGTTGGCGCGCCTGCCTATGGTCGGTTAGGCGGTTTTTCGCCCCCGTTTACCAAAACGTAAAGAAAAGGTGAAATTTTTCTGCACAATTGTGGAAAAAGCTGCTACAAACCTGCCCATAAGGATATGAACTGCTTGCAGTTTCGTATAAATGGCGTAAATACGCCCCCGAGGCAGATGGAATAAAGCGGGCAGATGGACACCACATCGCAAAATATATCCCTTGGCGGTTTCGATTCCTTCGAACAGAAACTGGGGGACGAGCTGCGCGGCGAGCGGGCCACGCTGGGCAAGTCGCTTCTGGATGTGCAGCGCGATCTGCGGATCAAGGCGGCCTATGTCTCGGCCATTGAAAACTGCGATGTTTCGGTCTTTCCCAATGCCAGCTTTGTCGCCGGTTATGTGCGCTCCTACGCGCGCTATCTGGGGCTGGACCCCGAGGAAACCTTTGCCCGTTTCTGTGACGAGGCCCATTTCCAGAGCGCCCGCTCGGAGCTGGGCATAAAACCCGGCCAGAAAACCAGCAAAACGCCGGATTCCGCCCCGATCACCGACCCGCACGGCTGGGTTCCCCAGATGCCCGGTTTCGGCACGGCCGAACCCGGCGGAAACAAGGCCGGCGCAGCCCTGATGGCGGCCGGTCCGCTGCTGGCGCTGGCGCTGGTGGTTGGCGGGCTGGGCTATGGCGGCTGGGTGCTGATCCAGGACATCCAGCGCGTCGAATTCGCCCCGATCGAGGATACGCCGATGGTCGCCTATGAACCGGGCAGCCTTGGCGCGACGACGGGGGATTCCACCGGCACTGTGGCCAATAGCGTCAACATCGCCGCCGATCCCTCGCTTTTGTATAACACGCAGGAACTGGATATTCCGGTTGTGCAGCCGCGCGACGGCCCGATTTTCGCCATCAATCCCGACGCGCCGGCCGACGATACCACCGTTGCGCAGGCCGACACCCCCCCCGAAGGCGCCGCAACCCCCGAGGAAGGCGCCCCGATCCTGCGCACCACGCCGCATGTTCCCAACATTAGCATCGTCGCCCAGCAAGAGGCATGGGTGCGGGTTTACGAGGAAAACGGCACCATCATTTTCGAAAAAACCCTGTCGCCGGGCGAACAATACGCCTTGCCGGCGGATGCCCCTGCGGCCTATTTGCGC
>JALWQC010000243.1 GCA_027080755.1 Paracoccaceae bacterium | reverse complement strand
CATAAAAATCAATGCAGTGGCCCTGAAGGGGCGCAATGACGACGAGATCCACAAAATGGTGGAATGGTGCGGCGCGCGCGGGTTCGACCTGACCTTTATCGAGGTCATGCCCATGGGTGACATGGGGGAAATCGACCGGCTGGGGCAATACTGGCCGCTCTCGGATGTGCGTGCGGAGCTGGCGAAACACTGGACGCTGAAGGACATCCCGCTGAACACAGGCGGGCCGGCGAACTATGTGGAAATCGGCGAAACCGGCGGGCGCGTGGGCTTTATTACGCCGCTGACCCATAATTTCTGCGAAAGCTGCAACCGCGTGCGCCTGACCTGCACCGGACAGCTATACATGTGTCTGGGTCAGGAGGACGAGGCCGACATGCGCAAGGTTCTGCGCGCCAACCCCGACAATGACGCCCCGCTTCGCGCCGCCATCCGCGCCGCCATCGACCGCAAGCCCAAGGGGCATGATTTCGACTATTCCCGACAGGAAGTCGCCGGCCAGATGTCGCGCCATATGAGCCACACGGGCGGTTAGGGCGTAGACCTAGGGCCGCCCCGCAGGACGGCCCCTTTTCCTATCCGCCGAAGTTGAAGTTCCAGCCGGCATAGATGTTGTAATTGTTCGAGAACCACATCGTGCCGTTGCCGATGTTTTCCACCCCGACATAGCCATTGTCCATAAAGGTGTATTCCACCCCGATATTATGGTAGCCGCCCGAAGCGTCGGCCATATAATCGACAAAGACTTCCAGATTGTTCCAGTCGTAATAGGCATTGGCGTTATAGACCGTCCCCAGCATCCCGGTATCGTTGCGTATCAGGAAAGAGCCACCGAAATTCCCGTAATCCGCCTTGATAGAGGCAAAATAGGTCATGTCGTCGGCCAGTATGCCGGGGATCCGCTCTATTCCGGCGCCAAGGGTGTAATATTGCCCGAAATCATAGCTGGCCCCCGCCGTCACAATAACCCCGTCGGGGTTCAAGGCGTGCAGGGAAATCCCGTAGTCGATACCGTTGAAGTTGCCGTCAAAACGCGCCCCGTATTTGAAATCGGACGGATTGAGAACCATCTGTGTCTGCGTTACGCTGCGGATATAGCTCAGACCGGTGTAATTCATCTGGGCGCTATTCCCGAGGGAGATTTCGGCCAGATAGTCATCGACCGCCGGACGGGGCTGACCAACAGTAAAGCGCCCGAAATCCGTGTCGTAATAGATCCCGCCGGTCAGGGCATATTCGACGGAGCTTCCACCGCCGAACTCCAGCAGGTTCACCTCCATCCCCAGCGGCATGCCCCCGATTCCGTCATAGCCAAGGGTGATATCGCCCAGATGGGTGACCGAGGTGCCGGTGCTGACATAGTTTGCCGTCAGATAGCCGTCCATATAGAACCCGCTTGCGGATTGTGCCATCGCAGCCCCGCCAAGGCCGGCGGCCAGCAGGGTGGATGTTGCGAATAGTTTTGTCTGTTTGTGCATTGCTGACTCCGTTAAAAATAAAACCACCGGCCCCGCCCCCGCAGGGCCGGCAGCTGTTCCTAGCCGCCGAAAGCGATGTTCCAGCCGGCGTAAATGTTATAGGCAGGTGTGCCACCGCCAAAGCCGCCGTTGGAAACCTCGACCCCGACATAGCCGTTGTCCATAAAGGTATATTCCACCCCGACGTTGTACTTGCCTGGCGTGGAAAGACCGTCCCCGAACACCTCGGCGAAGGCTTCGAAATTGTTCCAGTCGTAATAGCCCCGCGCGGTATAAAGCACCCCGCCCCCGATAATCTGTAACCCTTGCTTGGCCATGATGCTAAAGCCGAAGCTGTCGTAATCCGCCGCGAAAGAGGCCGACAAACGGGTCCGGTTGCTGCCCCCCTCGGGGGAGTTCTCGAAACCGGCGGCGACGGTGTAATACGACCCGAAGCGATAGCGCGCCCCGCCCGATACGCTGTATACCCCGCCCGTAAGTGCCGTATAGGAAAGCCCGTAGTCCACCCCGCCGGCTGTGCCGTCAAAACGCACACCGACCTTGAAATCACCGGGGGATTGCGGGAAATTCAGGGTGCGGTAATCCAGAAAATTTGCCGCAAACGTGGACACGATGTCCGGGTTGTGGCCAAAGGAAAAGAGGGAGACATAGTCATCCAGCGCCGATTTCGGCAGGCCGACAGAAAACCGCCCCAGCGCGGTATCGTAATAGAAGGCGCCGGCAAAACTGCTGGAAGGCGTTCCCGCCCCCCGGCTGTCCGTTGCATAGATTTCCAGCCCCATCGGCAGGCCGGCAATCCCGTCATAGCCCAGCGTGACATCGACCATATCGCCAAAGCCGCCGTTGTAAGCGGCCAGCACAGAGCCATCCATATAAAACCCCTCCTGCGCCAATGCGTTAGAGGCGGCAAACAGAGGGGTGGCAACAAGGCCGGCGGCAAGGATCGTGTGGATTTTCGACATTTCGGGGGCTCCTGAAAGGTAAAAGATGGTTTTGTTTACGGCCCCCGATTCCGCCCCGCATACCCCATTTGTAGTAAAAATGCCCTTCGCCCATAAAAAAACCGCCCCGAAGGGCGGCTTTTCGCGGATCGGTCCTGACCCTAGCTGCCGATGTCGAAATTCCAGCCGACAGCGATTTCATATACGGGCGAGCCAGAAAACACATCCAGCCCGGACGCATTGATATACCCGTTTTCAAAGATGGTGTAGCGCACACCGGCATATGGCAGTGTCAAGCCGCCTGACGGTACCAGCCGGCCAAATACCCCGAGAGTCGCGCTCAGGTTATCGTTAACCGCATAGCCCATATTTACGTCATAAAACGTCCCGATGGGGAAAACGGCAGGTCTGACAACGCTTGCCTCGGCGCTCAGGCGCCCCGTATCCATGCGCGCGGATATATTATAGCCGATAACCCCGCTGCCGCTGTAACTTTCGACGCCCGCCCCCAGGGTATAATTCCCGTTCTGATAGGAAACCGCCCCTTCCAGAAGAGTGTCCCCGCCCCCGCCGGCAACATAGCTCGCGGCGGCGCCATATTCGAAATTGCCGGCACTGCCGTCATAGCGCAGCCCATAGACCTGCATCCCCGTCAGGCGCAAAAAACTGTTGGAACTGATACGAACCGGCAGCAGCAAAAGCGTCCCCAGAGAGGAACCGGCCATATCCGGGTAGCCGACATAATCGTCCAGCGGGCTGTCGGGCATGCCGATGCTGAAGCGGCCGTAGCTGGTGTCGAAATATAGCGAGGCGGAAATCGCGCCCATGGTGCTGGAAGATGTCGAGGTGCGGGAGTAATACCCCTGCAGGTTGGCGTCCACACCCCAGCTGCCGCCACCGGCAGAGGCGGCGTCATAGCCGAAATCCAGATCCGTCGTGCCATAAATATCCCCGCCGGCAGAAATCACACCGGCCTGGGCATGGCCGTTCAGATAAAAACCGGAGGATTGCGCGGCAACCCCCTGCGCCCCGAGGCTGGCAAGGGCAAGAACCGGCGCGGCAAGAAGAAGATTACGGGATGTACGGGACATAGCTATTCCTGTTGTTAACAAAGGTGACTTTGCCCCCTTTTATAAGGGAAACCACACGCACCGCACAACAATTCGGGGAAAATCCCACAAAAAAGCCCGATTTGTTGCGGAAAAGACACAAAGGGCCACCCTTTCGGGCAGCCCTTCCGCTTTGCTGTAGGGCGTTTCTAGCCGCCGAAGCTGAAGTCCCAGCCGACATAGGCCTCGTATACCGTGTTGCTGCCCCCTATCACGGACAGGCCGGCCATACCGTTTTCCATAAAGGTATATTCCGCGCCGGCATAGGGGGCGATATTGGCGCTGGTGCCCCCGCCGACAACCCCTGCCGTCAGGGTCAGGTTGTCCATCGCATCATAAGCCAGTTCCGCGTCGTAATACATCGCCCCCGAACCGAAGGCAGCCGGGGAGCCAACTGCCAGCAAGGCGCTGAACTTGTCGAAATCGCCCTTCAGGGTCAGGCTCGCGCCCAAATCGCCATCAATAGATTCCACCCCGCCGGACAGCGTGTAATTGCCGTTTTTATAGGCGGCGGCGGCGGCGTAAATCGGCGTCCCGCTCCCCAGCAAAGTCGTCACGGACATACCATAGCTGAAGTCCCCCGGCCGGCTGTCATAGCGCACGCCGACAACGGGAGAGCTGGCATCGAAGCTTAGCATATCCAGCACACCGCCAAAGATCATGGAGCCTTCCAGCTGCATCATCCCCGAGCCGGCAAAAGTCGGCGTTTCCACATAATCGCCCAGCGGCCCCTTGGGCATCCCGACCGTAAAGCGGCCGTAATCCGTGTCATAGTAAACAGAGGCGCGATAGCCTGCCTCCAGTCCGGTATCAAAGGCAAAGGCAAGGATGTCGGCCTCTATCCCCCAGTTGCCGCCACCGGCCGCAGCGGCGTCATAGCCCAGGTCGATAGTGCTCAAGCCCCAGAACTCACCGGTGCTGCCCGAGGTATAGTTGGCGCGCACGGTGCCATCCATATAAAAACCGGACGATTGCGCCGCCGCCCCCTGTGCGCCAAGGGCGGCAAGGGCGATGATCGGGGTGGAAAGCAGAATATTGCGGGAAATGCGGGACATAATGATCCTCCTGTTTCAAGAGGGGACGGGACTCGCCCCCTGTTGACCCAAGGGTAACATGTCTTGTGCCGTTTTTTAAGCATTACATAAAAAAATGTCACGCATGTTGCCGGAATACATCACCCCGCAGCGACAACCGGCAGGCGTTGCGCCCCGAGGGGGCCGACCTCCAGCGTCATTTCATCGCCGGCGCGCAGGAAACGGGGGGGATTCGCGCCCATGCCGACGCCTTCGGGGGTGCCGGTGCTGATCAGGTCCCCGGGCAGAAGGGTCATGAAACGGGACATATAGGCGATAATTTCCGCCACGCCGAAAATCATGTCCGCCGTGCCGGAATCCTGCATGGTTTCGCCGTTCAGCGACAGCTTGACCGCCAGCGCCTGCGGGTCCGGCACCTCGTCCGCGGTGACGATATAGGGGCCGACGGGGCCGAAGGTGGGGGCGGATTTGCCCTTTATCCACTGGCCGCCATGTTCCAGCTGCCAGGCGCGTTCGGAGATGTCGTTAACGGTGCAATAGCCCGCCACGCAGGACAGGGCCTTGTCTTGCGAAATATTGTGGACGGGGCGGCCGATGATTACGCCCAGCTCTGCCTCCCAGTCGGTTTTTTCGGAGCCTTCGGGGATGACAACCGGATCAAACGGGCCCGAGAGGGCCGAGGCCGCCTTGGAAAACAGGATCGGTTCCTGCGGTTTGTCCATGCCCGCCTCGGCCGCGTGGCGCGCGTAGTTCAGGCCGATACAGTAGAAATTCGGCACCCACCCCAGACAGGCCCCGATCCGCTGTTCCGGCGCCGCCAGCGGCAGGGCCGCAAGGTCGAGCGAGTCGATATGCGCGATCGTATCCAGCGACACACCGGCCCCGGCAAAATCCGCCACAATCCCCGACAGATCGCGGATCTGCCCCTGTTCATCCAGAACGCCGGGTTTTTCCTGCCCCGCAGGGCCAAAACGCAGAAGTTTCATGGTTGTTCTCCTTCGATACCGAAGGGTTACGCAATTGCCCGCGTATTGCAACCGTCCTGATGTCGGAAAGTGGTGGGGGGGACTGGATTCGAACCAGTGTACGGTTTCCCGGACGGAGTTACAGTCCGTTGCATTTGACCACTCTGCCACCCCCCCGACCCTTGCGGCGAACCGCGCTGCATCGGTGATGCGAGGCCGTGAATACGCAAGGGCGCGGGGCGCGTCAATATCAAAATTCGCATATCTTGGGGTCAGGAGCGATTAATCTTATGCGCACAGCGGCGCAGGCGCGAAATATCGGGGGTTTTCTGCCCGCCGGACAGGGTGGCCCCCTTTTCAAGGACAGAAAGCGCCCGAGATGAAGCGCCTGCGCCGCCCTTCGGGTCAGGCGGATTTGCCCCCTGAATGCGTTGCAGGTCCTGCAAATAGAACCACTATTCCTGCGGCCCTGCGCCTACTCAGGAAACAAATCCGCCTGACTGTGAGCGTG
>JALWQC010000242.1 GCA_027080755.1 Paracoccaceae bacterium | reverse complement strand
GGTCATGTCCTCGACGTTGGGCTGATGCTCGCCGTCAAAGGCAATGTTGCGGAAGAAACGGTCGGCAAAGCCCAGCTTCGTGGCCAGCATCGACATGATTTCCTGATCCGGTCTGGATTCAAACACCGGCTCGATAACCTTGTCGCGCCACTGCACCGAGCGGTTGGAGGCGGTAACCGATCCGCGCGTCTCGAACTGGGTCGAGGCCGGCAGCAGATACACCCCGTCCGTGCGGTCGTGCATAACGGCGGAAACGGTGGGATAGGGGTCGATCACGACCAGCATATCCAGCTTTTCCATCGCCTTCTTCATTTCGACACCGCGCGTCTGCGAGTTGGGCGCATGCCCCCACAGAACCATGGCGCGAACGTTGTTCGGCTGGTCGATGTTGTCCTTGTCTTCCAGAACCCCGTCGATCCAGCGGCTGACCGGAATACCCGTCAGGTTCATCAACGGCTTGTCGGAACCGTCCGCACCCTTGATGTGGTCGAAACGGCCCTTCAGCCAGTCCATGTCCTCTTCCCAGACGCGGCCCCAGTGGGCCCAGGAACCGGCGGACAGGCCATAATAGCCCGGCAGACTGTGCGACAGGATACAAACATCCGTTGCGCCCTGCACGTTGTCGTGGCCGCGGAAAATATTGGTGCCGCCACCGGTGGTGCCCATGTTGCCCAGGGCCAGCTGCAGGATGCAGTAGGCGCGGGTGTTGTTGTTACCGGTGGAATGCTGCGTGCCGCCCATGCACCAGATCAGGGTGCCGGGGCGGTTGTTGGCCAATGTGCGGGCCACCCGTTCCAGCTGGCTGCCGGGAACGCCGGTCACACGCTCGGTTTCCTCGGGGGTCCAGTGCTTTACCTCGGCGCGGATCTCGTCCATGCCGTAAACACGGGTGCGGATGAATTCCCGGTCTTCCCAGCCGTTTTCAAAGATATGCCACAGAATCCCCCAGATCAGCGCCACGTCCGAGCCCGGACGGATGCGGACATACTCGTCGGCATGGGCCGCGGTGCGGGTGAAACGCGGATCACAGACGATCAGCGGGGCGTTGTTCTGTTCCTTGGCCTTCATCAGGTGCATCAGGGAAACCGGATGCGCCTCGGCGGGGTTGCCGCCGATCACGAGGATCGCCTTGGAATTGTGGATGTCGTTGTAGCTGTTGGTCATGGCGCCGTAGCCCCATGTATTCGCCACACCGGCCACCGTGGTAGAGTGACAGATACGCGCCTGGTGGTCGACGTTGTTTGTCCCCCAGTAGGCGGCAAATTTGCGGAAGAAATAGGCCTGCTCGTTGCTGAACTTGGCCGAGCCGAGCCAGTAAACGGAATCCGGTCCGCTTTCCTCGCGGATGGTGTTCATCTGGTCGCCGATTTCGTCAATCGCCTGTTCCCAGCTGATGCGCTTCCACTCGCCGTTTTCCTTTTTCATCGGGTATTTCAGGCGGCGCTCGCCATGCGCATGTTCACGCGCTGCGGCCCCCTTGGCGCAATGCGCCCCCAGATTGAACGGGCTGTCGAACCCGGGCTCCTGCCCGACCCAGACACCGTTATCGACCTCGGCCATGATGGTGCAGCCGACGGAACAGTTGGTGCAGACCGTCTTTACGGTATCAATGGCACTGTCCACAGCGGTTTGCGCACTGGCTTGCGTCACGGTGCCACCCAGCGCGCCCACAGAGGCCAGACCACCAATGGTCAGCCCCGAGGACCGCAAGAACGAGCGGCGATCAACAGATTTTTCCGAAATCCGTGACAGGATAGAATCCGTACGGGAGCGTCGCGCAACCCCGTTGGTTTTTTTCCTGAGCATTTAATCTCTCCCTGATATACACCCCTTTCGGGGCCTGTAATTCGTGTCCGGTGTCTGGGCGTCTCGCAACCGTCGCCGGATAATATAAAAGCGTCCGGCTAGAAGCGGGCGCTTTCGAAATAGGCCCGTGTGTGGGCTGTATCCTGCAAACCGTCCGTGTCGGACGCTGCTTCTGCTGCTGCCCCGGTGCCGACAGTCACCGAAACGGCGGCCGCAGGAACCGAAGCGGTCGCGAGTTTCAGAAAATTGCGGCGTTTGGTATCAACACCGGTTTCTTCTTTACGCATTGCTTTCTCCTCCTATAAAGCCACCGAGGCGGCCAATTACGCCGGGGTTTCCCCCGCCATCCGAAATGCCTCTTTTTCAATATCCATAAAGACACGGCCAACCGTGCCGACAGGGGCGTAGAACACGGAATTCTTTGCCCCCTCCAGATCCTTGAAAAACAGGCCGGCCCAAGGGCCGATATGCTTGTTGTAGAAATCCCGCTGTTGGGCCAGGTCCGCCGGCGCGCCGAAACGGCCGCGGATCATCCCGCCCATCATTTCACATAGCGAGGCGATGTTGTCCTCGGGCTCGAAAACATTCGGCGCCCGCTCGATCCCCAGCCCCAGCATGTCGCGGCGCAGATTGGCCAGCGGCTTTTCGTTCAGGAAACCGGTCAGATAAAAACTGGCGTAGGGCAACAGCTCCCCGCGGGCCATGCCGATAAACAGGGCGTTGAATTCCCGTTCCGCCGATTTTGTCTTGGTCGCGCGCGCCAGACGGGCCAGCGCCCCGATGGCCTGCCCCAGTTCTGAATCATCCCCGTCAAGCGCGGCCGTCTTGCCCAGAAGCTCACCGGAAGGGGGATTTGACAATAGCGCCCCGAGAAAATCGTAAAGGTCCGCACGCAGAAGATCCTCTTCCGGAACGGCGACAGTTTCGACCGCGTTGCCCACAATATTCTCCGATATCAAATGTCAGGTTGTGTTGACTATATTACAATCACAAGAATTTTTCTAGGAGAAATTTTCACGCATTCCAAAAAATGAATGTAAAAACAAGGCGTTATACATAAGTGTTTTAGTCGGAATTCCCCTGGAACCTGAAATTCATACGTTTGCGGGGGGTGCGCGCCGGCTCTGCCGCCGGTTGCGCCTGTGCCACCTCGGCTGCCGTTACGGCCTCTTCGGCGGGGGGCATGTTCAGGGCGGGGTTTTCGTCCGCCCCGTCGTCCGCCTCTTCTGCGGTTACCGGCGAATCACCTGGAAGGGGGGCTTCCTGTCCGGCTTTGTCCAGAAATCCCTTGCCGACCTGATAGGCCGTTTGCAGTTTCGTAATGATTTCCCCCTTGCCTGTGAAATCCTCGCCATAGTCCAGCAGGCCGTCCAGACTGGCCAGCGCGGGGTTGGTTTTCCACAGTTTGCGCAAGGCCCTGTTGCGCAGGCTTTGCGGGATTGCGGCCGTCATGAAGGCGGAAAAATCGTCCCCCGCCTCCATCTCGTCGGGGTCTTTCAGGTTCAGTTCGGCCAGAATCTCGGCCTCGGTTTTTTCCGGCTCCGGTGCGGCGGCAGGGGCCGGTGCAACAGTTTCTTCCGGCGCGGCTTCGGCATCCTTCACCGCCTGTTTGCGTGCCGACCAGCGAGCGGCAAAGGACCGGTCTTCCCCCATCACGACACCTGCTTTTTGGAACGCGGCGAGCGATAGACATCCGCCACCTGACGGATACGCGGATCGCCTATGCCGTCTTCCTTCTTGCCGATATCTTCCTTGTTTCTACGGCGTTTGCAGAAGGCTTCCTCGACGTGGTGCCTGTCGATCCATTCCTCCAGCCAGGCGATAACGCTGGCGGGCATGGGGACCGGCTCCACGATTTCCTCGCCGCTGTCCTGATAGTCCTGCGCCTCGAAGGCCGAGGCCGTGACGGTGACAAATTCCAGCGGCACATCGGGCGAGTCCGAGGTCCGCATAATGACGTAAACGCTGGGCGGATGATTGGCGAGGGCGGTCAGATAGGCCTCTGTGTCCGTGCGATAGATTTCCAGCGGCAGCGTGACAGCATGGTATTCCACCGCCTCCCCGTCCTCGCGCAGCGGGCGCCAGTGGGCCGCAGGGGCGCCGGGCAGGACCGCCACGGCCTTCCATGTCCACTTGGCCCAGCGCGTAACGCCGGGCATTTTGCGGACAACAATGCCGAGCGGCATTGATATTGATCTTTGTTCCATGCAATCTACCCCCGAATATGACGCGGACCAGCCGCGCCATGATGGTAAACGCGGGAGAAGCGAATGGGCAAGACCCTAATGTTGTGCAATTGCGCAGGTTCGATGAAACTGGATGCAAAAGCGATCGGAAAGGCCAGCGGGCTGGACTGCTCCATGGTGCACAGCGGGCTTTGCACCAGCGGGCTGGACAGCGTGGCCCAAAGCCTGCCACAGGGGGATATCGTGATTGCCTGCGCGCAGGAATCCGCGATATTTCAGGACCTTGCCGCCGAACTCGAATCCCCGCACCCCCTGTGCATAGACATCCGCGACCGGGCCGCCTGGTCGGACGAGGGCGCCAAGGCCACCCCGAAAATCGCCGCCCTTCTGGCCGAGGGGCAACTGTCCCCTCCTGCCGTCAAAACGATGGACATCGACTCGGCCGGCCTGTGTCTGGTGACCGGCCCCGCCGATGTCGCCCTGCCCGCCGCCAAACAGCTGTCGCAGGTGCTGGATGTCACCGTGCTGCTGAGCGACACGCCCGAGATCCTGCCCGAGGGGCTGGATATCCTGTCCGGCCGCATCCGCAAGGCCAGTGGCACACTGGGGCGCTTCAGCGTAACCGTGGATGCCCTGCGTCAACTGGATCCGGCAGGACGCGGCGCGCTGCATTTTGGCCCCGCCCGCGACGGGGGGCAGTCGGAATGCGATGTCATTCTTGACCTTTCCGGGAATACGCCGCTGTTTTCGGCACCGGACAAACGCGACGGCTATCTGCGCGCCGATCCCCGCGATCCGCTGGCCGTGGAACGGGCGGTATTCGAGGCGGCGCAGATGGAAGGCACCTTCGAAAAACCCTTCTATGTCCGTTTCGAGGACCACCTCTGCGCCCATTCCCGCGCCAGCCGCGAGGGCTGCCACCGCTGTCTGGACGTCTGCCCCACCGGCGCGATCACCAGCAACGGCGACGCGGTGCGGATCGACCCGAATATCTGCGCCGGCTGCGGGGAATGCGCGGCGGTGTGCCCTTCGGGGGCGGTCAGCTATGACGCGCCGCCCGTGCAGTTCCTGTTCGAACGGATGCGCACGCTGGCCGGTGCCTACAAGGCCGCGGGCGGCAAATCCCCGCGCCTGCTGGTGCATGACGACGAATACGGCGCCGAGCTGATCGCGCTGGCGGCCCGTTTCGGGCGCGGCCTGCCGCAGGATGTGCTGCCGCTGGCCGTCAGCAGCATCGCGGGTTTCGGCCATGCGGAAATGCTGGTGGCGCTGGCCTCGGGGTTTGTCGCGGTCGATATCCTTGCCAGCCCCCGCACCGAGCGCGAGGCCCTGGACCCGCAACTGGAACTGGCCCGCGCCCTGGCCCCCGAGGCCGGCGACCGCCTGCGCCTGCTGGAGCCGGTGGAACCCGACGCCCTGTGCGAGACGCTCTATGCCGCCCGCCCCGCGCCGCTCGATATTTCCACCATCCTGCCCCTTGGGGGCCGCCGCGAGGCCGCGCGCCTTGCCGCCAAGGCCCTGAACGATACCGCCGACGTCCTGCCCCTGCCCGCCGGTGCGCCCTATGGAACGGTGCTGGTGGACAATGACGCCTGCACCCTGTGTCTGGCCTGCGCCAGCCTCTGCCCCACCGGCGCGCTTGGCGACAACCCGGACAAGCCGCAGCTGACCTTCCGCGAGGACGCCTGCCTGCAATGCGGCATCTGCACCCACACCTGCCCGGAAAAAGCCATTCGCCTGCAGCCGCAAATGGATCTGGGCGACAGCGCCCTGACAACCCGCATCCTGCACGAGGAAGAGCCCTTCGCCTGCATCGAATGCGGCAAGGAATTCGGCGTCAAAAGCACGATCGAACGGATTATAGAGAAACTGCAGGACAAACACGCCCTGTTTACCCATTCCGACAATATCCGCCTGATCCAGATGTGCGATGACTGCCGCGTCAAGGTGCAGTATTTCGACGAAAGCGCCCCGATGTTCGCCGGCAACCGCGCCCCGACGCGCACCACGGACGATTACCTGAAGGATGAAAAGCCCAACTGATGAACCTGTTTGAACGCGACGACCCGCCCGCCTTCCCCCCCCC
>JALWQC010000241.1 GCA_027080755.1 Paracoccaceae bacterium | reverse complement strand
TGTTGCTGGTTCTGATCCGCCACATCCGCTATTTCAATTACAAGGTCTGGTGGTGGGTCGATCTGGTGCAGCCCTTCGCGATCTATTTCGCGCTGGCGATGCTGGCCGGACTGGTGGGCCTGTGGGGCCGGCGGTTTCTGGTGGAACGGATCCGCTATATCTCCAACCCGTCGGACCATCTGATGCTGGCGCTGCTGGTGTTGATCGTGCTGAGCGGCATCAGCATGAAAACCCTGAACCACACGGATATTATCATGGTCAAAGGGTTCTTTCTTGGCCTGATGCGGTTCCAGATAAACGAGCTGCCGACAACCCCCGCGCTGCTGGTGCATCTGGCGCTGGTCGCGACGCTGATGATCATTTTCCCGATTTCCAAGCTGCTGCACGGCCCCGGGATCTTCTTCAGCCCGACGCGCAACCAGGTGGATAACGCGCGCAAGAAACGCCACATCGCCCCCTGGGCGAAGAAGCTGGAAGAATAAGGAGGTCTGGACATGGCAACGCTTGATATGGATGCAGAAGGCGGCCCGAAAATGATACCGGACCCGCTGGAAATACCGCGACTGGCCTGCGGGGCAATGGCGGACATAGAGCCGATCAAGGCCTATCCGCAGATGAACGAGGATCTGGGCTTCCCCGGGGAGCTGATCGACAACTGGCAGGAGGTCGCGATCGCCAAGATCGGCGAGCTGGCCAAGAAAAGCCGCGCCTTTCAGGTATATCTCGATTCCTGCGTGAAATGCGGCGCCTGCACGGACAAGTGCCACTATTTCCTTGGCACGGGCGATCCGAAAAACATGCCGGTGGCGCGACAGGATCTGCTGCGCTCGGTCTATCGGCGCTATTATACCTTTGCGGGGAAATATTTCCCGAAGCTGGTCGGCGCGCGCGATCTGACCAAAGAGGTGCTGGACGAGTGGTATACCTATTACCACCAGTGTTCCCAGTGCCGCCGCTGTTCCGTTTTCTGCCCCTACGGCATTGATACCGCGGAAATTTCCATGGCCGCGCGCGAGATCATGGACAGCGTCGGGGTCGGCCAGAAATATTGTAACGAGATCATCGCCAAGGCCGAAAAGGTCGGCAACAATCTGGGCCTGCAGGAAAAGGCCCTGCGCGCCACGCTGGAGGATCTGGAAGAGGATCTGGAGGACGATACCGGCATTTCCGTGCGCATCCCGCTGGACGAAAAGGGCGCCGACATCCTGCTGATCACCCCGTCCGCGGATTTCTTTGCCGAGCCGCATATCGACGGGCTTCTGGGCTATGCCAAGGTGTTCCACGAGGCCGGCGTCAGTTGGACTATCAGCTCCTATGCTTCCGAGGCGGCGAACTTCGGGATGTTCATCGGGTCCTATGAAAACATGCGCGAACTGGCCCTGCGCATCCGCAAGGCGGCCGAGGATCTGGGCGTGAAGCGGATTGTCTTCGGGGAATGTGGCCATGCCTGGCGCGTGGCCTACAGCTTCCTGAACACGCTGGCCGGTCCGTTCGATTTTCTGGACCAGAATTACCCGATCCCGCAGCATATCATGGAATTCACCCACGGTATGATCGAGCGCGGGGAGCTGAAATTCGACAAGTCCAAAAACGACGAATATGTCGTGACCTTCCATGACAGCTGCAACGTTGCGCGTGGCTCCAGCATGGGGGACCGTCCGGGCGGGCAGTTCGAATTGCCGCGCGAGGTGCTGAAAGCCGTCTGTAACAACTATGTCGATATGGACCGCGACACGATCATGGAAAGCACCCTGTGTTGTGGCGGTGGCGGCGGTCTGCTGACCGACGAGATCATGGATCTGCGCACCAAGGGCGCCAGCCCGCGCATGACGGCCCTGCAACAGGTTACGCAGGACCACGGGGTAACGCATATGGCCGCGATCTGCGCCATCTGCAAAACCCAGTTTTCAAAAATTATGCCGCATTTCGGCTATGAGAGGGACTCTATCCTTTCGGTGCATCAGCTGGTGGGTAACGCCATCATCCTGACCGGACAAGAAACAGAAGAACAGGCCGCGCCCGCAGGGGAAGCCGCCGCAGTGGAGGAAAATTGATGAACGATCAAAAGCACACATTCCGGCGCTTCGAAGAAGGCGAAACCCCCTACGACTGGGATCTGGAAGAAAAGATCTTTACGCAGGACAAATCCTACAAATGTCCGACCTACACCCATAAAACCCCGCCGTGTCAGGGGTCTTGCCCCTCGGGTCATGAAATCCGCGAGTGGCTGGCGATTGCACGCGGCATGGACAAGCCGGTGATCGAGGGCATGGCGTGGCAGGAATACGCCTTCCAGAAGATGGCCGAGGCCAACCCGTTCCCCGCCACGATGGGTCGCGTTTGCCCCGCGCCCTGTGAATCGGGCTGTAACCGCAACGAGGTTGACGAATTCGTCGGCATCAACGGGGTGGAACAGTATGTGGGTGACTGGGCCAATGCTAATGACGTCAAGATGTGTTCGCCCGGCCCGGATACCGGCCGCTCCATCGCCGTGATCGGTGGCGGCCCTGCCGGTCTGTCGGCGGCGTATTTCCTGCGTCAGGCCGGCCACCGTGTTGTGCTGTTCGAGGCCAACGACAAGCTGGGCGGCATGATGCGTTACGGCATTCCGGGATACCGGACGCCGCGCGACATGCTGGACAAGGAAATCGGGCGTATTGTCGATATGGGCGTGGAAATCTTTACCAACACCCGCGTCGGCAAGGATATCTCTGTCGAGGAGCTGGAAGAAAACTACGAGGCGATTTTCTGGGCGCTTGGCGCACAGGCGGGCCGTCCGCTGCCGATCCCGGGCTGGGAAGGCACGGAAAACTGCATCAACGGTATCGAATTCCTGGACGCTTTCAACAAGGGCTGGGTGCTGGGCACCGCGCAGAAGGTCGTTGTTGTGGGGGGCGGGGATACCTCTATTGACGTGGCATCGGTTGCGCGGCGTCTGGGGCATATCACGCAGGTGGCCGACACCACCCATTCCGACGGGGTGGCGATCGACTACACCGCACAGGATGCGGCGCATGTGCTGACCCGCGAGGGGATGCAGGCCACGCTGACCTCGCTTTTCCCGATCGAGGAAATGACCGCCGCCGAACATGAACGCGAAGACGCCAAGCGCGAGGGTGTGGACCTGCGCGGCAGCGTCATGCCGCTGGAGGTTCTGAAAGACGAAACCGGCAAGGCGCGCGGGCTGAAGATGTGCGAATGCCGCATAGAGGGCGGCCGCCCCGTCCCCGTAGAAGGCACCGAGTTCGAGCTGGAGGCCGACATCATCATCGCCGCCATCGGCCAGATGGGCGATTTCGAAGGGGTCGAGGATCTGAACGCCGGCAACGGCTTTATCGACGTGGCGACCGGGTTCCAGGTCAAGGGCAAGGCGAAGCATTTCGCCGGTGGCGACGTTATCAAGCCGCATCTGCTGACCACGGCCATCGGCCACGGCCGCGTGGCTGCCGATGCGATCACCGATTTTCTGGACGACGGCGAGGTTGAAAAGCGCCCGAAAATCGACACGCCGCATTTCAACCTGTTGCGCGAACTGCACCGCAAGAACCACGATCCGGCCCCCTACACGCACGAACCGGTGCGCGGGACGTTTGCCTCGGATTTCGCCGTGCATAACTACGAGGACCGCGCGGATTCGCAGATCGTCAAGCATAACGAGCTGTTCAAGGGGCATTTCCCCTATGTCCCGCGCGAAGTCCGCGACGAGGTGCGGATCGAGGGCGACGACGTTCTGGGCAACTTCGAGGAACGCATCATCGCCTATACCGAGGAACAGGCGCAGAAAGAGGGCGAGCGTTGCATGTCCTGCGGTATGTGTTTCGAGTGTGACAACTGCGTGATCTACTGCCCGCAGGATGCGATCTCGCGCGTGCCGAAAAAGGACCGTGCCGTCGGGCGCTATGTGCAGACGGATTACACCAAATGTATCGGCTGCCACATTTGCGCCGACGTTTGCCCGACCGGCTACATCAAAATGGGGCTTGGAGAATAAGCATGAAACGGTTGTTGATCGCAGGGCTGATGATGTTCGGCCTTCTGGCGGGCCCGACGCTGGGAGAGGGGGTCTATCCCGACATTCCCAAGGCGACGGGCGCCCCGCACCCCGAGGGGAACGAATTCTGGCGCACGAACCACATGTATCTGTTGAAGCACGACCGTGATCTGACAGTGCATGAGGGGGACCGGGATGTGCAGGCCTCTATTGCGGAATGTGTGACCTGTCACGCGGTGAACGGACCGGATGCCAAGCCGGTGTCCATTGCCAGTGACCAGCATTTCTGCCGTGTGTGCCATGACTACGCCGCGGTCAAGATCGACTGTTTCCAGTGCCACAACTCGCTTCCGCAGGAACTGGGCAAGGCGGCGCTGATCTTCAAAGAGCCGGAGTCCCCGACGATGGATGTTCTGCTGGCCTATCTTCAGGAGGTCTCGCAATGAAAATACCGGGAATGAACACGGGCGCTTGCGGCGGGGGCTGCAACAGTGCGCCGGATGAAAAGGGCGCGGATATGCACCGCCGGTCCTTTCTGAAAAGCGGCGCGGCGCTGGCCAGCGTCACCCTGGCCCCGGGCGTGACCCTGATGGCTATGGGCAGCGGGGCGGCGGCCAATGCCAACCCGGATGTGCGCTGGGGTCTGCTGATCGACGCCAACAAATGTTCCGAGGATTGCAACGCCTGCGTCACCGCCTGTTCCGACGAACACGGCTGGGAAAACACCGGCGCGCCGACCGATCCGCAATGGATCCGCAAGGTGACGCTGAAGAACCGCAGCACCGGCTACACCACGACGCTGCCGCTGATGTGCCAGCATTGCGAAAACCCGCCTTGTGTGGATGTCTGCCCGACGGGCGCATCCTTCAAGCGGGTGGACGGGATTGTGCTGGTGGACCGTCACCGCTGCATCGGCTGCCGCTATTGCATGATGGCCTGCCCGTTCAAGGCGCGCTCTTTCGTGCATGAACCGGTTACGGGGCAGAAGGTGACGACTCCGCGCGGGATCGGCACGGTCGAGGGGTGCAACATGTGTGTGCATAAAATCGACCGCGGCGACGGCACCACCGCCTGCGTCGAGGCTTGTCAGAAGACCGGCAGCGGCGCGATGGTTTTCGGGGATCTCAACGATCCCGAAAGCGAAATTTCCAAGGCGCTCGCCAATTATCCGAGTGTCGAGTTGCGTGCGGACCTGGGGTTGAACCTGGGCGTGCGCTACCAGAATATTTAGGGGGACGACGGGATGGAACGGATTATCTATCGCGAGTTGAAGTCAACGCCGCAATTCTGGAGCCTGATCGCGGTGCTGGGGGTCTTCATTCTGGCGGCGCTCGGCGTGGTATTCTATATCGAGGAACACGGCCATATTGTCACCGGCATGAACAACCAGATCGTCTGGGGCGTGCCGCATGTGTTCGCGATTTTCCTGATTGTTGCGGCCTCGGGGGCGCTGAATGTGTCCTCTATCGGGTCGGTGTTCGGCAAAAAGGCCTATAAACCCACGGCGCGGCTGGCGAGCCTGCTGGCCATGGCGCTGCTGATCGGCGGGCTGGCGGTGCTGGTGCTGGATCTGGGGCGGCCCGACCGTCTGGGCGTGGCGATGGTGAATTACAACTTTACCTCTATTTTTGCCTGGAACATCCTGCTGTATACCGGCTTTCTGGCGGTCGTGGCGGCCTATATCTATGCGCAGATGGCGCGGGGGCTGCATGAACATGCGCTGACCGTGGCCGGCTATGCGGCGTTTCTGTGGCGGCTGGCGCTGACCACGGGCACCGGCTCTATTTTCGGGTGGCTGGTGGCGCGGCAGGCCTATGACGCGGCGATTATGGCCCCGATGTTCATTGCCATGTCGTTTTCCTTCGGGCTGGCGATGTTCATGCTGGTCATGATCGGCACCTGTTCCATGACCAACCGCAAATACGGCACCAAGCTGCGCACCCGTCAGGCGCGTCTGCTGGGGATTTTCGTGGCGGTGGTTCTGTATTTCACGGCCGTTCAGCATCTGACCAACATCTATGCGGCGGAACATTCCGGCGTCGAACGCTTTATCCTGCTGGAGGGCGGTATCTACACCTGGCTGTTCTGGGGCGGGCAGGTTTTCCTTGGCGGGATCGTGCCGCTGTTCCTGCTGTTCCATCCGCGACTGGACACAAAGCGC
>JALWQC010000240.1:585-6167 GCA_027080755.1 Paracoccaceae bacterium | reverse complement strand
GTTATATACTGTCGCGCCGGATGAGACGGCTGACGGACCTTGATTCCGGTCTGGGCGGGGCGATTACGGCCCTGTCACGGCAGGTGGACGAAATGAAAACCTCGGTTGATGCGGCCAGACAGGTTTCCGGCGCGTCGGTCAAGGATCTGGCGGCCATGACCTCGCGTGCGGAAATCGCCGCCGGACGGTTGGAATTGTTGCTGGCCACCCTGCATGAAAACTCCGCATCCGGTGCGGATATATCCGCAAAAACCCGCATGAAAAGGGCGGCGGGTTAGATGCCCCCCCCGCGCAAAAGGGGTATCGGCCCCGTTCAGTTGATCCTGCTGGCGTTCCTTTTGTCCGCCGGTTTGCGGCTTGGGACGCACGGGATGGCTATTGCCGAAAGTCTGATATCCGAACCGGACAAGGCCCCGGCGCCCGAACCGGCACAATGCGAATCCCCGCCCGATGTCGCCCCGCTGCTGGCCAGCATCAAAGAACGTCAGGACCAGCTGGAAAAACGCGAACGCGAGATGGCGGAACGTCGCCTGACGCGGGACCAGATTGAAAAGCGGGTCGCGGCCGAAATGGCGGATCTGAAGGCCGCGCAGGAAAAGCTGGCCGGGACACTGGCTATTGCCGACAGTGCTGCCGAAAATGACCTTAATCGTTTGACCGAGGTTTACGAAAACATGAAACCGAAGAATGCGGCGGGAATTTTCGAGACGATGGATATGAGCTTTGCCGCCGGCTTTCTTTCCCGGATGAAGCCGCAATCGGCGGCCGGAATTCTGTCGGAGATGTCGGCGGAAAAGGCCTATGCGATCAGTGTTGTGATGGCGGGGCGCAATGCCCGTGCCCCGAAAGAATAGTTGGCAGGTTAGCGTAATCTTAACCTGTTCGGCTTCAATATGGGATGAAACCCGAAGTTGACCTTAAGGCGGAAAAATGATCGGAATTATTGGCATTATCGTGATTTTTGTAATGGTTTTCGGGGGCTACGCGCTATCCGGCGGCCATCTTCTTGTCGTGTTAGAGGCGATTCCGCACGAGATGATCGTAATCGGCGGCGCGGCTGTCGGGGCCTTTTTGATAGGCAACGATATGTCCACGGTAAAACATACGGTCAAGGATCTCGGGAAGGTTTTCAAGGGCTCGAAATGGAAACAGCAGGATTATCAGGATCTGATGTGCCTGCTTTTTACCCTGATTCGCATACTGCGGAAAAACCCGGCAGACATCGAACCCCACATTGAAAACCCTTCGGAATCAGCGGTTTTCGGGGCCTATCCGAAAATCCAGCAGGACAAGGAAGCGGTGGAGCTGATTTGTGACACCCTGCGCTCGGCCACAATGAATTACGACGATCCGCATCAGGTGGAGGAAGTTCTCGAAAAGCGGATAGAGGCGAATCTGGAACATGCCCTTCATTCCAGCCACGCCCTTGCCGCGATGGCGGACGGCCTGCCGGCCCTGGGCATTGTGGCGGCGGTTCTGGGGGTTATCAAAACCATGGGATCCATCGATCAGCCCCCCTCGGTTCTGGGGGCCATGATCGGCGGCGCGCTGGTCGGGACATTTATGGGGGTTTTTCTGGCTTATGGTCTTGTCGGCCCCTTTGCCACAAAGGTCGAGGCCGCGATTCAGGAAGAACAGAACTTCTACAACCTTATCCGCGAGGTGCTGGTTGCCAGCCTGTATAGCCATTCCCCCAATATTTGTGTCGAAGTCGGGCGCCAAAATTCCCCCGGCCACCTGCGGCCCAGCTTTGATGATCTGGAGCAGGCCCTGAAAGACGCGAAACAGAGTATAGCTGCATGATTCGTGTACTTTGGTTTATGCTCGCGGTTTTTCTGGCATCTGCTGCAGGCGCCAAAACCGTGCGTGTGACATCCGGCGAACACGAAGGCTTCACCCGTCTGGTTTTCGCGATAGACCCGGCAACAGACTGGGCACTTGAACAAGTGCCGCAGCAAGCAACGCTGGTTTTCAAAGATACATCCCTGTCCTTCAAGGATTCCACGGTTTTCCAGAGAATCCCCAAAACCCGGCTTCTGTCTGTTGCGCAGGCGAAAAACCATGATGAAACACGGTATACCCTGTCGCTGGCCTGTCCTTGTGATGTACAGGCCTACGCCTATCAAAATGCCTACATTGTTGTGGATATACTGGATAGCACCGGTCCTTTGCCCCCCGATCCGGTGTTCGAATTCATCAAGGAAAGCCAGACAATCCCGCCTTTGCCGCAAATACCCGAGCCGCAGGACGAAGCATATACATTTCCCGAAGCCTTGCGCCGCCCCCCCCCGGCATTGGAGGAGCCAAGCACAATTGTGGATTCCCCGATTCCCGAGGTTTTACCGGTTAACGTGAACCATGAAGTTGCCGGAAATGCGGAAGATGACCTGAAAACCACCGTTGACGAGGCCCGAACCAAGCTTCTGGAACGCCTGACATTCGCGGCCGAGATGGGGTTGGTAGATTTTGAAGAGGGTCGGGCTCCGTCCGTTGACACGCCGGAAACAGAACCGGAAGCCGAAACAGCTGAAACCCCGACTCCGGCCGAGGTTGCGCCGGAAACCCCTGTGGAAGACCAGTTTGTTATCACGACGGTTTATGAGCGCGACAGCCGCCAGCATTCCGAAAACCCTAACCTCGGGTTGGAAAACTGCCCCTCGGATGCGCGTCTTGATATCGCTTCCTGGAGCGATGGCAGCGACTTTTCGGACCAGCTGTCAAAGTTGCGAAGCGGGTTGTTGAAGGAATTTGACACCCCGAATCCCGAGGCTGCGACCGCACTGGTAAAGCTGTACATCCGTTACGGTTTTGGAGTGGAGGCGCTGGAATACCTTAAAGATTATGCCGATGATATTCCCGACGCGGCTTTGTTGCGGGATATGGCGCGGGTTATGGACGGGGATTCGGCCTTGCCTGACGGGCCCTTGGTGAATGCGGCGGGATGTGCGGGGGCTGCGGGACTCTGGTCTCTGGTCGGGATGTATCCGGATATTTCCGAAGGGGATGTAAAAGAAAATACTGTCCTGTCGGCATTTTCCGAACTTCCGCCGGATGTGCGCCGTGCCATAGGGCCACGTCTGGTGCAGGCATTTACGGAATTGAATCTTGTCGGGTCTGCCCGTTTGGCGACCGAAATAATGGAGCGCGCGCCAGGGGAAAAGAGCGATTTCGAGCAATTGGCTACGGCAAGGCTGGCGCGGGACGAAGGCAATACAGATGCTGCCGAAGTTATATACAGGGATCTGGTTTCGCGGAATTCCGGGGCCTCTATTACGGCCCTGATCGAGCTTGCGGAAATGTTGTTGGAAGAGGACAAGCCCGCGCCCCTTTCGCTGGTTGCCGATTTGGGGGCCGCGGCAGACGAGGTGCGGGGCACAAAGGATGGCTACGCATTACGCCGGTTGGAGGGGCTCTGGCTGCAAAAAACGCACGGGGGACTGGCTGCCCTGGACCTGATTGCAAAAGAGAGGGGCATTGCTGGCCTGGACAGCGGGATACTGGATCAGGTCGCGGGTGAGATTTTCCGGGAAATGTCGCCGGAAGTCGATGGTACGGCTGCTTATGTCAAGGCCGTCAGTAGCTATCTATACCTGCTTGAAAATGTGAAAAACAAGAAGCCCCTTATGCTCGATATTGGTGAAAAGCTCATAGAAGCGGGCCTTCCGAATATGACCATTGATCTGTTGGAGCCATATAAATCAACAGAAGACCGGGCCGTAAATCTGATTTTGGCAAAGGCCCTCCTTGCAGACTTTAATCCGGCAGAGGCATTGGCGGTGTTGGAAAATATCGAGGGGCAGGAGAGCGTGGAAACCAGAATTCAGGCATTTTTGAATCTGGGGGATTTCCAGCATGCTTTTGCCGAGCTTGGCAAGCTGGAGGACGGAAACCATTTCCAGCCCGATCTTGCGTGGTATCCCGGGGACTGGGCGCTTGCCGTAAAACAGGATCCCTATGCGGCGCGTATTTTGCAAAAAATATCGCTGCACACCGCTGTGCCATCTGTATCGCCGCAACCGGAAGGCGTCGGCGGGGATTCAAAGCCTAGCCTTGCAGAAACAACGGCGCTACTGCAAAGAAGTAGCGCCGTTTCGGATGAACTGGCGTCATTGCTTGAGTCCGGGGATGCGCCAGTTGAATAGCGCACCCCGAAGATATTGCCTTCAGGTCTGTGCTGCCCTGATAGAGGACACCCCGGAAACCGGAATATCGATCCCCCCTTCCAGTACAAGGTTGCTGTCGTTTGAACCGATACGCACCTCATTGACCAGATCATAGGTTTCCGCATCCGATGTGCCGATGCTCTGGTCATCTTTGAAGTTTTCGACGCTAAAGCTATATGCCCCGACGGGTGGGGTGATGCCGGTATTTTGGGGCCACAAAACAGCCTGTGCGGCAGGGTTTAGGGGAATTCGATCGACTTCGATTCCCGAAGCGTTGTGAATAACCAGATCGGCGCGATCCGCTTCGGGCTTGATTGAAACGGCGATTTCTTTGGGCTGCCCTGAAAAATAGCCGGAACCGGTGTGGCGGACCTCTTTTCCGATCCAGTCACTGATGTTGTTGCCGGAAGTATTCGAAATAGCCCCCAACATGCTTTCAAGATAGGTGTTGGTTTTGACCTGCTGTTCAACAGCGGAAAAGCTGGCCAGCTGGGCGACAAAGGCGGGGGAATCCATCGGCTTCATCGGATCCTGATTCCGCATTTGTGCGGTTAACAAGGTCAGAAATGTTTCGAAATCCCCACCGGTTGCCGTCGGGGTTTCAGGGGTTTGCGAGGGGTAGGCCCCGTTGGTTTGGGGTGCGGGGGTGTTGGTAACGGTTTGCATTTTGCCTCCTGTTATAAACGAATGTCGAGTTTGCTGGAATCCTGGCGCAGGGCGCCTGCCCTGTTTTGGGGCGGAACAGGATCGGCCTGTTCAAGGAAGGTAAATTCATGCTCCGGCGGGGCGTTTTGCGGCTGCCGGTTTTGGGAAAAATCCAGCGATGCGTTGCCCAGATCCCCCCGACCCAGCTCGCGGGAAAAAATGTCCGCGTGACGTTTCAGAAAATCGACGACATCTGCCTTATCGGCCACAACGTGGGCATTTATCCCCGTGTCCGTATGGGAAATCGAGATTACCACCCTGCCGAGCTCGGGGGGGTCGAGCCGTATTTCAAACCGCCCCTCGCTGCGTTGCCCGATCATGGAGCTGACATGCTGCACCAGATTGTTGGGGCGGACATCTGCAATGATGTGCCGTGGGGCCGTCGGTGGGGAAACTGTGTGGCGGTTTGATGGTTCGGGGGGTGGCGAAAGGCTCTCGGGGGTATGCCCGGGCCGGTTTTCGAAAATGCCGTTCAAGGGTTCCGGTTTTCCCGTTTGCGGCGCATCCTTGGGCAGAATTTCAGGGCTGGTTTTGACATCCATCGGCTTCCTCTGAACGTCAGGTTCCCCCCTGGATTTCGTGATCCGGAAGGATTCCGTCACCGTCTGGATTCCCCTCGGTACCTCCATCCTCCTCTCCCTCCTCCTCACGTTGGTGCTGAACCTGGTGTTTTTCTTCCTCCGCCCCCGGTGAAAACCCTGGACCGCTATATCC
>JALWQC010000240.1:0-575 GCA_027080755.1 Paracoccaceae bacterium | reverse complement strand
GATCTGTTGCCTGCGCCGGCTTCCCCGCAGTATCGGGAATATTTTTGATATTTGCGGGCGTAACCGATGCCGGAATACGGGGGGAATCAGGGGCCCCCGCATCGGCAGCAATACCGCTAACAGGCATTTCGATTCGGGGCTGTGCGGGTGTAAGTGCGGCCTGCCCGGGTGGATTGGCCGTCGGAATCTGCGTAAAATTTTCAGGATTATTTTTTACGACAGTCTCGATATTTCCAAACGGAAAGGGAATTTCGGCTGATTCGGAAGGGATATTTTCCGATTCGCCCTTTGGATCATCTTCCGCGGGTTTTGTTTGAAACGGCAGGGCCACGGGCAGATCTTCCTGCGGTTCCATAGAAAATATATCGTTTTCAATCAAGGCGTTGTCCGTTAATCCCCCTTGGGGTTTATCGGGCATCAACGCTGTCAGAATGTCGGAAATATTGATCTGCATTTTGGAAATCCTCCTGAATATCCGAAGCATCCCCGCCATTGGTTACTATTTCTTTACGTCCGGTGTGAAACACTCGGGAAAACCACAACGAGGACAGCCATGGAAATTTCCCCGACACTTC
>JALWQC010000239.1 GCA_027080755.1 Paracoccaceae bacterium | reverse complement strand
CCCAAATCCGCCCCCAAACCAGAGGTCCGCCATGACAGCCCCGACTACGCCCCCGATTTTTGACGGTCACAACGATGTTCTGTGGCAGCAGTTCAACCGTGGCCCCGCCGCGATTCAGGAATTTATCACCGGCAACGAGCGCCACATTGATCTGCCCAAGGCGCGCGCCGGCGGGTTTGGTGGCGGGTTTTTTGCCATCTGGGTGCCCTCCGACATCGACGGGGACGACATTAACGCCCAGATGCAGGAGGATGGCTATGACGTCCCCCTGCCCCCCGCGATCTCACAGGCCGAGGCCCTGCCCCCGACCCTGAAACAGGCCGCGATCCTGATCCGGCTGGAACAGGGGGGCGCGTTGGAGATCTGCACCTCCGCCGCGCAGATCCGCGCCTGTCTGGACACGGGCAAAATGGCCGCCGTCATGCACCTTGAAGGGGCCGAGGCCATCGACCCCGATTTCGACACGCTGGAGGTTCTCTATCGCGCCGGCCTGCGCTCCATCGGGCCGGTCTGGAGCCGCCCGACCGCCTTTGCCAACGGGGTGCCGTTCCGCTTTCCGTCCGACGGGGACACGGGCGCGGGGCTGACGGCGGCGGGGTTCGATCTGGTGCGCGAATGCAACCGGCTGGGGATCATGCTGGACATGTCGCATCTGAATGCCGCCGGTTTTTGGGACGTGGTGAAAACCAGCAACGCCCCGATTGTCGCCACCCATTCCAACGCCCACGCCATCTGCCCGCACGCGCGCAACCTGACCGACGACCAGCTGGCCGCCATCCGGGCCAGCAACGGGCTGGTCGGGGTGAATTTCGCTACCGCCTTCCTGCGTCCCGACGGCAAAATGATAGAGGACACCCCCCTTGATACCATGCTGCGGCACATGGACCACCTGCTGGAACATCTGGGCGAGGACGGGGTCGCCCTCGGCTCGGATTTCGACGGGGCGCAGGTGCCGGCCGCCATCGGGGATATTTCCGGCCTGCCGAACCTGCGGCAGGCGATGCGCGACCACGGCTACGGGGATGCCCTGCTGGCCAAGATCTGCAACGGTAACTGGCTGCGGGTTCTGGGCGAAACCTGGGGGGAGTGATACCGTATTTATACGGTATTTCGCCACGGTGGAATTTTATGCCAACTCGCCGGAAAAGGTGAAAGGGATTTGGCATGAAACAGCTTCCGCAGAAGGCCCGCGTTGTTATCATCGGTGGCGGGGTTGCCGGCACAAGTGTGGCGTATCATCTGGCGAAACTGGGCTGGAAGGACATCGTTTTGCTGGAACGCAAGCAGCTGACCTCGGGCACGACATGGCATGCGGCGGGGTTGATTGCGCAGCTTCGGGCCAGCGCCAACATGACCCGACTGGCGAAATACTCGCAGGAGCTTTATCACAATCTGGAGGCCGAGACCGGCGTTGCCACCGGTTTTACCCGCAACGGCTCTATCACTGTGGCGTTGAGCGACAGCCGCAAAGAGGAACTGTATCGCGGGGCCTCTATGGCGCGGGCCTTTGGCGTAGAGGTGGCGGAAATCCCCCCCGAAGAGGCGCAGGAACGTTATCCCGAGCTGAACATAGACGGGGTGTGCGGCGCCGTTTACCTGCCCAGGGACGGACAGGGCGATCCGGCCAATATCACGCAGGCGCTGGCCAAGGGCGCGCGGATGAACGGCGTGCGGATATTCGAGAACGTCAAGGTGCAGGACATCCGCACCGAGGGGGGCAGGATCACCGGCGTTCTGGCGGAACAAAACGGCGAAACCACGCACATTGCCTGTGACCATGTGGTCAACTGCGCCGGAATGTGGGCGCGCGATGTCGGCAATATGGCGGGCGCGACGGTGCCGCTGCATGCGTGCGAACATTTCTACATCGTGACCGAAAACATCGAGGGGCTGCCGAAACGCCCCGTGCTGCGGGTGCCTGACGAATGCGCCTATTACAAAGAGGACGCGGGCAAGATCCTGCTGGGCGCCTTCGAGCCGAAAGCCAAGCCCTGGGGCATGGACGGCATCCCCGAGGATTTCGAGTTCGACCAGCTGCCCGAGGATTTCGACCACTTCGAGCCGATTCTGGAAAAGGCCGTCGATCGCATGCCCCTGCTGGCCGAGGCCGGCATCCACACCTTTTTCAACGGACCGGAAAGTTTCACCCCGGATGACGCCTATTTTCTGGGCGAAACCCCCGAGGTCGCGAATTTCTGGGTCTGTTGCGGGTTCAATTCCGTGGGGATCCAGTCCTCGGGCGGGGCGGGCATGGCGCTGGCCCGATGGATGGAGGACGGCCAGCCCCCCTTCGATCTGTGGGATGTGGATATCCGCCGCGTGCAACCCTTCCAGAAAAACCGGCGCTATCTGCGCGAACGGGTCAGCGAGACGCTCGGGCTGCTGTATGCCGACCATTTCCCCTATCGCCAGCCGGAAACCGCGCGGGGGGTGCGCCGCTCGCCCATCCACGAACACCTGAAGGCCCGCGGCGCCGTCTTTGGCGAGATGGCCGGCTGGGAACGGGCCAACTGGTTTGCCGACGAGGGGCAGAAACCGGAATACGAGTATTCCTGGAAACGCCAGAACTGGTTCGACAACGCGCGGCGCGAACATATGGCCGTGCGCGAGGGGGTCGGTCTGTTCGACATGACCAGTTTCGGCAAAATCCGCGTAGAGGGCCGCGACGCCTGCGCCTATCTGGACCGGCTGTGCGCCAACCGCATGGACGTGGCCCCGGGCAAGATTGTCTATACGCAGATGCTGAACCCGCGGGGCGGGATAGAGTGTGACCTGACCGTCACCCGCCTGTCGCAAACTGCCTATCTGCTGGTGGTTCCCGGTGCCACGCTGCAACGGGATCTGGTGTGGCTGCGCCGGCATCTGGACGACGAATTCGTGGTCATCACCGACATCACCGCAGCCGAGGCGGTGTTTGCCGTCATGGGGCCGAAGTCGCGGGAATTGCTGCAAAAAGTCTCGCCCGACGATTTTTCCAACGCCGCCCATCCCTTTGCCACCATGCAGGAAATCGAAATCGGCATGGGGTTGGCGCGGGCGCACCGTGTGACCTATGTGGGGGAACTGGGCTGGGAAATCTATGCCCCTGCCGATCAGGCCGCCCATATTTTCGAGACCCTCGCAGAGGCGGGGCAGGATTGCGGGCTGAAGCTGTGCGGGATGCATGTGCTGGACAGCTGCCGGATGGAAAAAGGCTATCGCCACTTCGGCCATGACATCACCGACGAGGACCACGTGCTGGAGGCCGGCCTCGGCTTTGCGGTCAAGCCGGACAAGGGGGATTTCATCGGGCGGGCGGCTGTGCTGGCGAAAAAGGAAAGCGGGCTGGAAAAACGGCTACTGCAATTCCTGCTGCAGGACCCTGAACCCCTGTTGTATCACAACGAACCGATCCTGCGGGACGGGCGGATTGTCGGCTATCTGACCTCGGGTAACTACGGGCATTATCTGGGCGCGGCGGTCGGGCTGGGCTATGTGCCGTGCAAGGGGGAAAGCGCGGCGGATGTTCTGGCCTCGGACTATGAAATAGAGGTCGCCGGCCGCCGTTACCCCGCCACCGCCAGCCTGAAACCGCTGTATGATCCGGCCTCGGAACGGGTGAAAATGTAGGGCGCCCCCGTATTTATACGGTATACTCCGGCACACCGCGGACCTTGACTATCACACGGGGGCGGGTCCTAATGGGGCGATAACAAAAACCAAACCTCAGGAGGTATGATATCGTGAAACTTCGTTCCATGATGATCGGCGCGGCTGTTGCAGCTGTGGCCGGAATGACGGTCGTTCCCGCGATTGCCGCGACGCCGGCGAATATGCTGGTGATCGCCAACCGTATTGACGACATTACAACACTGGACCCCGCGGAATCGTTCGAATTCGCCGGCTCCGACGTTGCCCGCAACATCTACAGCAGGCTGGTCAACTTTGACCCCAAGGACCTGAACGCCGGTTATGGCCCCGATCTGGCCGAAAGCTGGACGGTGTCCGAGGACGGCAAGACCATCACCTTCAAAATGCGTCCGGGTGTGAAATTCGCCTCGGGCAATCCGGTGACGGCGAAGGACGCGGAATATTCCCTGCGTCGTGCCATCATCCTGAACAAAACCCCGTCGTTTATCCTGACGCAGTTCGGCTTTACCCCCGAAAACGTCAATGAAACGATCAAGGCGCTGGATGATTCCACCTTCCAGATCACCACGGACCAGCGCTATGCCACGTCTTTCGTGCTGAACTGTCTGACCGCCACCATCGGCGGCATTGTGGATTCCAAGGTTGTTATGGAACACGAAGTCAACGGCGACATGGGCAACGAGTGGCTGCGCACCAATACGGCCGGCTCGGGCGCCTATACGCTGGGCAGCTGGAAACCCAATGAATCGGTGACGCTGATTGCCAACCCGAATTTCTATCAGGGTGAGCCGGCCATGAAACGTGTCGTTGTGCGCCACGTTCAGGAAAGCGCCACGCAGCGCCTGATGCTGGAACGCGGTGACATCGACGTTGCCCGCAACCTCAACCCCGAAGACATCGCCGCCGTCGCCGCCGAAGACGGCATCGCCGTTGACAGCGAGCTGCGCGGGCGTCTGATGTATATCTCGATGAACCAGAAAAACCCGATCCTTTCCAACCCGAAAGTGGTCGAGGCCATCAAGTACCTGATCGACTATAAAGGCATGCAGGACAGCTTCCTGCGCGGCCAGTATACCATCCATCAGGCCTTCCTGCCGGCCACCTATCTGGGGGCTATCGACGATACGCCCTACAGCCTGAACGTGGAAAAAGCCAAGGCCCTGCTGGCCGAGGCCGGCTATCCCGACGGCTTCGAGGCCAACATCATTGTGCGCGAGGCCCAGGAACGGATCGAAATCGCCCAGTCCCTGCAGAACACCTTTGCGCAGGCCGGTATCAAGATCAACATCACCGTCGGCACCGCGAAACAGATCCTTGGGGAATATCGTGCGCGCAAGCATGACATCTACCTTGGCGCATGGGGCCCGGACTATCCCGATCCCAACACCAACGCCGGCACCTTTGCCATCAACCCCGACAACTCGGACGAGGCAGGCCTGACCGGTATCCTTGCATGGCGCAACGCCTGGGATATCCCGGAAATGACCAAGGAAACCCTTGCGGCTGTTGTTGAAAACGACCGTGACGTTCGTGCGCAGATGTATGAAAAAATCCAGCGCGAGCATCAGGCAACATCGCCCTTCGCCATCATGTATCAGAAAATCGAACAGACCGGCCGCGCCGAGAATGTTCATGGCCTGAACCTTGGCGGCGCCATCACGGCGGTTTCCTACTGGAACGTGACCAAGTAAATGACAACGGTTTCAAACCCCACAAAAGGGCGGCGCAGGTCGCCCTTTTACCGCTTTGCGATAAAGACCCTGCAAACGCTGGCAACGATTGCCGTTACCATGCTGGGGCTTTTGTTCGTGACCTTCTTTATCGGCCGGGTGATGCCCGTCGATCCGGTGTTGTCTATCGTTGGCGAACGCGCCAGCAAGGAAATCTATGACAACGCCTATCGCGCGCTCGGGCTGGACAAGCCCCTGATCGTGCAGTTTTTCTATTACCTCCGCGATGTGGTGCAGGGGGATTTCGGCACCTCTTTGCGCACCGGTTTTCCGGTTATCAACGATATCAAGCGCGTTTTCCCCGCCACGATGGAGCTGGCCACCATCGGCACCATTATGGGTGTCGTCATCGGTGTGCCGCTTGGCGTTCTGGCGGCGGTGAAGCGCGGCACATGGATTGACCAGGTCGCGCGGGTTGTGGCGCTGATCGGTTATTCCATGCCGGTTTTCTGGATCGGGCTGATCGGGCTGCTGGTGTTTTACGGCATTCTGGGCTGGATCGGCGGCCCCGGCCGGCTGGACATTTTTTACGAGGATCTCGTGCCGCAAGTCACCGGCATGATCCTGATCGACTCCGCCCTCGACGGCAACTGGGAGGTCTTCCGCAACGCCTTTTCCCATATCGTCCTGCCCGCCTCTTTGCTGGGCTATTATTCGCTGGCCTATATCAGCCGCATGACACGCTCTTTCATGCTGGAACAGCTTGGCTCGGAATATATCACCACGGCGCGCGTGAAGGGGCTGTCGGAATGGAATGTGATCTGGAAACATGCCTTTGCCAATATCAAGGTGCCGCTGATCACCGTGATTGCCCTGTCCTACGCGGGGCTGCTGGAAGGCTCGGTTCTGACAGAGATCATCTTCTCCTGGCCCGGGATCGGGTCGTATATCACCACCTCGCTGCTGTCGGCGGATATGAATGCGGTGATGGGCGGCACGGTGGTTGTCGGGCTGGTGTTTGTGCTGCTCAATATCTTTGCCGAGCTTCTGTATAAATTCTTCGACCCGAGGGCGACATGAGCATTAACGACCTTCCCCGACCCACATGGCGCGAGTGGCTGCTGACCGATACGCCGACCTCGCGCAACCATGCCCGTCTGGCGAATATGTATCAGGCATGGCTGGCGTTTCGTGGCAACCACATGGCGATGTTCGGACTGGGCATCCTGCTGTTTCTGGTCTTTGTCGCCGCGCTGGCCCCCTGGCTGGCGCCGCATGATCCGTTTATCCAGGACCTTGGCGCGCGCCTGCAACCGCCCGGAACGCCGGGGTATATCCTTGGCTCGGACAGTCTGGGGCGCGATATCCTCAGCCGGCTGATCTATGGTTCGCGGATCACGCTCTATATTGTCACGCTGGTGGCAATCGTGGCGCCGCTGGCGGGGCTGTTTGTCGGCACGGTGGCCGGTTATGCCGGCGGTTGGGCCGATATCCTGCTGATGCGCATTACCGATATTTTTCTGGCCTTCCCGCGGCTGGTTCTGGCGCTGGCCTTTGTGGCGGCGCTGGGGGCGGGGATCGAAAACGCGGTGCTGGCAATATCGCTGACCGCATGGCCGCCCTATGCCCGTATCGCCCGCGCCGAAACCCTGACCATCCGCAACACCGACTATATCCACGCCATCCGCCTGCAAGGGGCGGGGCCGTTGCGCATTATCACCAAACATATCTGGCCGCTGTGCATTTCCTCGCTTGTGGTGCGGGTGACGCTGGACATGGCAGGGATTATTCTGGCGGCAGCGGGGCTGGGGTTTCTCGGCCTCGGGGCGCAGCCGCCCAGCCCGGAATGGGGGGCGATGATCTCCGAAGGGCGCAAGTTCATTCTGGACCACTGGTGGGTGGCCACCATGCCGGGACTGGCGATTTTCACCGTCTCGCTGGCCTTTAACCTGCTGGGCGACGGGCTGCGCGATGTGCTGGACCCGAAAGAGGGCAAATCATGACCAAACTTCTGGATGTTGAAAACCTCTGGGTGAAATTCCCGACCCGCAACGGCATATTCGACGCCGTGCGCGGGGTCAGTTTCACGCTGGGACAGGAACGGCTGGGGATCGTGGGGGAATCCGGCTCGGGCAAATCCATGACGGGGCGGGCCATCCTGCGCCTGATCCGCAAGCCCGGCATCGTCACCGCCGACAAGATGGAGCTGGACGGACAGGACCTGCTGGCCATGTCGGAAAAGGAAATGCGCAAGGTGCGCGGGCAGCGGATTTCCATGATCATGCAGGATCCGAAGTTTTCCCTGAACCCCGTGATGCGCGTCGGCCAGCAAATCGCCGAGGCCTATATGCTGCACACCAACACCAGCAAGGCGCAGGCGAAACAGAAGGCGCTGGAGATGCTGGACGCCGTCGCCATCCGCGACCCCGAGCGCGTCTACAACATGTTCCCGCACGAGGTTTCCGGCGGCATGGGCCAGCGCATCATGATCGCCATGATGCTGATCCCCGACCCCGAGATCATGATCGCGGACGAGCCGACCTCGGCGCTGGACGTCTCGGTGCAGATACAGGTGCTGGAGATCATGGACAAACTGGTGCGCGAACGGGGCATGGGCCTGATCTTCATCAGCCACGACCTTAACCTGGTGTCCAGCTTCTGCGACCGGGTGCTGATCATGTATGCCGGCCGCGTGGTGGAAACCCTGCAGGCCGACAAACTGCACGACGCCAAACATCCCTACACCCGCGGCCTGCTGAACTCGCTGCCGCGCATCGACAATCCGGTGGAACGTCTGGAAGTGCTGGAACGCGATCCGGCATGGCGCGACGAAGCCAGCATCAGCGGGGCAATATGAACGGAATAACGATCGAAAACCTGAACGTCTGGTTCGGAGATTACGAAGACCGCGTGGACGCCGTCAAAGGCGCCAGCTTCAGCGTGCCGAAGGGCGGCAGTTTCGGGCTGGTGGGGGAATCCGGCTCGGGGAAATCCACGATCCTGCGCGCAATCATGGGCCTGTTCGACACATGGAGCGGCAAGATAGAGGTGCTGGGCGAGACCCTGACCCACAAGCGCGACCGCGAATTTTACCGCAAGGTACAGATGGTGTTTCAGGACCCCTATGCCTCGCTTCATCCGCGCCAGTCGGTCGATCAGGTGCTAAGCGAAACCCTGTCGCTGCACGGGTTCAAGGACATTGATGCGCGGATCTCGAAACTGCTGGAGGACGTCGGCCTTGGCCCCGCGTTCCGCTTCCGCTATCCCCACCAGCTGTCCGGCGGCCAGCGCCAGCGCGTCGCCATCGCCCGCGCCCTGGCCCCCGAGCCCGAGATTCTGCTGCTGGACGAGCCGACCTCGGCGCTGGATGTGTCGGTGCAAGCGGAAATCCTGAACCTGCTGAGCGACCTGCGTGCCGAACGCAAGCTGACCTATCTGATGGTCAGCCACGATCTGGCCGTCGTCGGGCATCTGTGCCACGACATCGCCGTGATGCAGCTGGGCAAAATTGTCGAGGTGCTAAGCATCGAGGACATGCGCGCCCTGCAAACCCGCGAGGACTACACCCGCACCCTTTTGCAGGCCAGCATGGGATACGAGCTGCGCGGCTAACCCGGAATCCCGACGCTGCGCACAACCCGCGCCAGCCGCCCCGTGTCCAGCGTGATCCAGGTTTCGCGCCCCTTCTGGCGACGCCGCAAAATCCGCCCCCGATCCATCAGCCCCAGATGATGGGTCAGGGTCGAGGCATTCAGCCCGCTTTTGTCCATCAACCCGCCAAAAGACAGCCCCTTTGGCCGGTGATCCGGTAAAATCCTGCACAACATCATGCGCCGCGAATGGCCAAGCGCATTGAAAAACGCGGCGGCGGCTTTTTGCTCGGGCGTGGTTTCATTTTCGGGGTCTCCTGTTCTGTTGTCGCTTTTGCGGGTTTTACGGGGGGGCGGATTAATAGCATATCAACCGGTGAAAAATCCTGTAACCTGTTGATGTTATGTATATTTTGTTGCTCGCACTATATCCACTAAACCGGTTTAGTGGATATGTCGGGCCGCCACAGCCACACCCCCTTGACCTTCCAGCAACAGGAACCCCCATATTACCCCCAGACCCACAAACCGGAGCTTTTGAATGACCCTGCCAACCCCTTTATCCACCCGCCGCAATTTCCTGAAAACCACGGCGGCCACGGCCCTGCTGGCCGGAGGTTTCCCCCTGATGAGCCTGGCACAGGAACAGGCCGTCAATGCGCTCAAAATCCCTGCCCTCGACACGGGGCGGCTGGAAAACGGCACGCGGGTTTATGACCTGACCATGCAAAAATCCACGACCGAGTTTTACAAGGGCTACCAGACCCCCACCTTCGGCCTGAACGGCAGCTATCTGGGCCCGACCCTGCGCATGAAGGACGGCGAGCCGGTGCGCATCAACGTTACCAACACGCTTGGCGAGCCCTCGACCCTGCATTGGCACGGGATGCACCTGCCGGCAAAGATGGACGGCGGGCCGCACCAGATTATCCGCGACGGGGAAACCTGGTCGCCGGAATTCGGGGTCCGGCAGAAGGCGGCGACGCTCTGGTATCACGCGCATCTGATGGGCAAAACGGCGGAACATGTCTGGCACGGGCTGGCCGGTCAGGTCTGGATCGACGATGCGGAAAGCGAGGCCCTCGCCCTGCCCCGCAGCTACGGCGTGGACGATATTCCGCTGGTGCTTCAGGATCGCAATTTCACCCGCAGCGGCGATATGCCCTATACGGCCGGCCGTCGGGATATGATGATGGGGCTGTTCGGCAACACCCCGTTAACCAATGGCACACTGGCCGCCTATTTCGACGCCACGACGGACAAGCTGCGGCTGCGGCTGCACAATGCCTCCAACGCCAGTTTCTATTATCTGGGGTTCGACAACGACCAGCCTTTCCTCCAGATCGCCAGCGATGGCGGCCTGCTGGAAACGCCGGTGGAAATGAACCGTCTGTTGCTGGGGCCGGCCGAACGCGGGGAAATCGTTGTGGACCTGAAGGCGGGGCAAAAGATCACCCTGCGCAATTTCAGCAACGGCCAGCCCTTCGCCTTTCTGGAAATCCGCGCCGCCGACACATTGACCGCCAGCCCTGCCGTGCCGCAAAAACTGGCGCAGATCGCGTGGCTGGATCCGAAAGACGCGGTAAAAACCCGCCGTTTCGACATGGAAACCCGCATGGGGCCGGGCATGATGTTCGGCGGCGGCATGCACACCATCAACGGCAAGTCGATGGATATCAACCGTATCGACGAAACCGTCCAGCGCGACACGACCGAGATATGGGAAATCCGCAATGTCGCCAATATGCCCCACGTCTGGCATATGCACGACGTGCAGTTCCAGATCCTCAACCGGAACGGCAAGCCGCCGGCGGCCAATGAACGGGCCCGCAAGGACACCGTCACCCTGCGTGGCGGCGAGGTGGTGCGCCTGATCATGCGGTTCGAGGATTACGCCGACCCAGACAGCCCCTTCATGTATCATTGCCACATTCTGGAACACGAGGATGCCGGAATGATGGGCCAGTTTGTGGTGGTCTGATGTCGAAATTTGACCCCGCCGCCCTGTTTCCCGCCACTGCCATGCCCGATGCTGCGTGGTGGCGGACCCTCTGGCCGCGCCCCGAGCAGGTGTTGCGCAAAGTCTGCATCCGCCCGGGGATGGAGGTCGTGGACCTCTGTTGCGGGGACGGCTTGTTTACCGCGGCGCTTTCAAAAATGCTCGACGGGCGGGTGACGGGGGTCGATATCGATCCGGCTATGCTGACCCGCGCCAAACGGCATCTGAACCGCAGCGGCGCACCGGCTTGTAACTGGCTGCAAGCGGACGCCCGCCATCTGTCGGCGCTGCTGGATCACAAGGTGGATGCGGTGTTTCTGGCCAATACCTTCCACGGCATCCCGGAGCAGGAAAATATGCTGCGCGATCTGCGGACCATCCTGAAACCCGGCGGGCTGCTGGCCATCATCAACTGGCACGCCCACCCGCGCGAGGAAACCACCGTTCTGGGCACGCCGCGCGGTCCGGCCAGCGAGATGCGCATGACGCCGGTAGAAACCAGCAAACTGGTGGAACGGGCGGGGTTTGCGCTGGAAACGGTGGCCGAGCTGCCCCCCTATCACTACGGCGCGGTTTTCCGGCGCGGCTAGGCGCTAAAACCCAAACAACCCCAAAGGGTTACGCACAACACCGCATGTCTACTAACATATGTTAGTAGACATCCCCGCCCGCGAATGTGACCCCTTGTGATCGGAGGCATCCGGCAGATCCCCCTCGCCAAGCGGGGCGCGGGCCGTTATCGTCCTGAAAAAAGGACCGCGCCGCATGAATATCTTCAACACCCCGCTCTATCCCGTCATCAACACGCTGGCGATGCTATTTATCTTTGTCATCGGGCTGGGTCTGATCGTCACCCTTGCCCTCTACATCATCGACGCCCGCCAGAGCCACGACGCCGTGCGCCGCAATTTCCCTGTTCTGGGCCGCTTCCGCACGCTTTTCACCAATCTGGGCGAGTTTTTCCGCCAGTATTTCTTTGCCATGGACCGCGAGGAAATGCCCTTCAACCGGGCCGAGCGGGACTGGATCGAAAAATCCTCGGACGGGCGGGACAACACGATTGCCTTTGGCTCTACCAAATCCCTGACCATCCCCGGCACCCCGATTTTCGTCAACTGCCCCTTCCCCAAGCTGGACAACGAGGCCCACGAAACGCCCCCCGTCACCATCGGCCCCTTTGCGCGCGAACCCTATGTCGCGCCCAGCATTATCAACATTTCGGGCATGTCCTTCGGGGCGCTGTCCAGACCGGCGGTGCAGGCCCTGTCGCGCGGGGCGAAACGGGCCGGTTGCTGGATGAACACGGGCGAGGGCGGGCTCTCCCCCTTTCATCTGGAAGGGGGCTGCGACATTGTTTTCCAGATCGGCACGGCCAAATACGGTGTGCGCAACGAACAGGGCGGGCTGGACGATGAAAAACTGGCCGCCGTGGCCGCCAATCCGGCCGTGAAGATGATTGAAATCAAGCTAAGCCAGGGCGCCAAGCCCGGCAAGGGCGGCATCCTGCCCGGCGTCAAGGTCACCCCCGAGATCGCCGCCGTGCGCGGGATTCCGGTCGGGCAGCCCTCCATTTCCCCGAACCGCCACCCCGAGGTGGACAGCGTGCCGGAACTGCTCGACTTCCTCGCCCGTGTGCGGCGCGTTACCGGCCTGCCGGTCGGCTTCAAAACCGTGGTGGCAGGGGATGGCTGGCTGAACGATCTTTGTGTGGAAATCCACAACCGCGGGCCGGAAAACGCCCCCGATTTCATCACCGTGGACGGGGGCGACGGCGGCACCGGCGCGGCCCCCATGCCCCTGATGGACAGCGTCGGCCTGCCGTTGAAAGAGGCCCTGCCGATGGTGGTGGACGTGCTGACCCGCTATAACCTGCGCGAGCGGGTCAAGGTGGTCTCCTCGGGCAAGCTCGTCACCCCGGCCGAGGTCGCATGGGCCTTCTGCGCCGGCACCGATTTTGTCACCTCCGCGCGCGGGTTCATGTTTGCGCTTGGCTGTATCCAGTCGCTCAAATGTAACCGCAACACCTGCCCGACCGGCATCACCACCCACGACCCGCACCTGCAAAAGGGGCTGGAGCCGGTGGAAAAATCGATACGGGTGGAAAATTTTGTTAGCAAGATCCGCTACGGCGCGGGGCTGATCGCCCATTCCTGCGGCGTCGATCACCCGCGCGCCCTGAAACGCCACCATTGCCGGATTGTGCAATATGGCTCTGTTTCCATCCCGATGTCGGAAATCACCCCCCTGCCCGAGGTCCTGAAAGCCTACCGATGATCCCGTTTGACAACACATTCGCCACCCTGCCGCCGCAATTCTTCGACCGGCAGGATCCCGTGCCGGTTCCCGCGCCGGAAATGGTGCTGTTCAACGATGCGCTGGCGCAAACGCTGGGGCTGGATCCAGCCGATTTCCCCCCCGAGGTGCTGGCCGGCAACCGTGTGCCCGAAGGGGCCACCCCCCTTGCCGCGGCCTATGCCGGCCACCAGTTCGGCGGGTTTTCGCCCCAGCTCGGGGATGGCCGCGCCCTGCTGCTGGGCGAGGTGGTTACCCCCCGCGGGCGCTTTGACATCCAGCTGAAAGGCTCCGGTCCGACGGTATTTTCACGCAACGGCGACGGGCGCGCCACCCTGTCGGCCGCCCTGCGGGAATATTTGATATCCGAGGCCATGGCCGCCCTGCGCGTCCCCACCACCCGCGCGCTGGCCGTTGTCAAAACCGGCGCCGAGGTCCCGCGCGACACCCTTGAACCGGGCGCCGTCCTGACCCGCATCGCCGCCAGCCACATCCGCGTCGGCAGCTTCCAGTTCCACTATGCCCGCCGCGACACACAGGCCGTCAACCGCCTGATCGACTATACCATAGCGCGCCACTACCCGAGCGCCGCCGACAGCCCCAATCCCGCCCTGTCCCTGCTGCAACAGGTGTTGGAATCACAGGCCGCGCTGGTGGCCAAATGGATGCAGCTCGGCTTTATCCACGGGGTGATGAACACCGACAACATGGCCATTTCCGGCGAGACGATCGACTACGGCCCCTGCGCCTTTGTCGATACCTTCCACCCCGATACGGTGTTCAGCTCTATCGACCGGCAGGGGCGCTATGCCTGGGGGCGGCAGGCGGGGATCGCGCACTGGAATCTGGCGCAATTCGGCACCACCCTGCTGGGCCGGATAGACCCGGACCCCGCACAGGCCCGCAAGCTGGCGCAAGAGACCCTCGACAGATTCCCCGACCGTTTCGCACAACACTACAACGCCGGTTTCGCCCGCAAGCTGGGCCTGTCCCGCCCCGCCCCCGATCTGGTGAACGACCTACTGTCCGACATGGCCAACAACGGAGTCGATTTCACCCTGTTTTTCCACCGCCTTACCGGCTTTGCCGCCGGTGGGGACAGCCCGCGCGCGCTTTATGACACGCCCGGGGCCTTCGACACATGGGCCGAAAGCTGGCGCGCGGCCGGACCGGATGCGGATATCATGCGCGCCGAAAACCCCGTTATCATCCCGCGCAACCATCAGGTGGACCGGGCGCTAAAGGCCGCCACCGCCGGCGATATGGCCCCGTTCCGCCGCCTGCACGCCGCCCTTGCCACCCCCTATCAGGACAGCCCCGACAAGGCCCCCTATCAGGCCCCGCCAACGGCCGATGAAATAATCCACGCAACATTTTGTGGCACCTGAGCGCCCCCTGCGCTATAGCCATCCCATGACCATGACCCCGCCGGATATCGCCCCCTTGCCAAAAGGGTTCCTGATTTTTGCCGCATTTGTCCTGCTGGCAGACCGTCTGGCATTCCATATCTTCGCCAACCCCCTGCCGGACGAGACCTATTACTGGCTCTGGGGGCAGCATCCCGACTGGTCCTATTACGACCACCCGCCGCTGCAGGCCTGGCTGCAAGGCCTGACCGCCGCCCTGTTCGGAGACAGCATTTTCGCCCTGCGTCTGCCCGCCGCCCTGAGCAGCGCAATTCTGCTTGCCACCAGCCTGTGGTGGCTGCGCCGCTATGCCCGCAAGGCCAAAACCACCGCTATTCTGGTGATTTTCGCCAGCCCGCTGTTCTTTATCTTCACCGCTATGGTTTTCAACGACCATCTGCTGATCGCGCTTTTGTCGCTGGCGGGGGTATTCAGCTATAAAACCCTCGATACCGTTGCGCGCACGGGGCGGGTGGCCAAGGGGCCGCTTTATACCGCAGCGCTGCTGATCGGGCTGGCGGGGCTGACGAAATACAATGCGGCACTGTTTGCGCTGGGGGTGGGGGCCAGTGTCCTTGTAGTTCCGCGCTTCCGGCCCCTGTTGCGATCCGTTCATACCTATCTGGCGGCGGGGCTGATGCTGGCCTGCCTGACGCCGGTGTTTGTCTGGAACCGCGCGCACGGGGCGGCCTCTTTCCGCTACAACCTGTCGGACCGTCTGGAAACCGCCCCCGACCTGGCCCAGATTGCCGGACAGATGGCAGGGTTTCTGCTGGCGTTTTCTGTTGTGGCCTCTCCGTTCCTGATTGTTGCCCTCTGGCGGATGCGCAAGGCGCCGGCACCGGAAAACTGGCGGGCGCTGGCGGGGATTACCTTTGGCACTGCCACGCTGTCCTGTCTGGTGGTCGCGATATTCACGCATGTGCTGTATTACTGGAATATCATCGCGCTGATCGTTTTCCTGCCCTTCGCCGCCGCCTATATGAAACGCTGGCAACTGGTCGCGCATCTGGGGTTCGGCCTGCTGGTGGCCACGCTGTTTACGCTGAATTATACGGTGCTGCCGGTTTCGGCGCTGTTTGGCAAAGCGGACCTTGAAACCGCCTCTACCTTTGGCTGGAAGGACATCGCCGCCCGTGTTGAAACCCTGCAACAGGAAACCGGAGCCCCGGCGCTGGTGGCCTCGGATTATCGCAACGGGGCGATGCTGGGCTTTCACACGCCGGCGCACAAGGTCCGGGTTCTGTCCGCGCGCCACAGCCAGTTCGATTTCTGGCCCGCGCCGGCAGAAGACGCCGTGATCCTGACGGACGAATGGCACCCCCTGTCCCCCGAGATCCGCGCCGCCTTTGCCAGCATTACCCCGCTGGACAGCCTGACCGTCAGCCGTTTCGGCAAGCCCCTGATGACCTACCGGTTCTACCTTGGAAAGGGACAGCCATGACCCTGCCCCGCCCGTTCCTGTGGGCCGTCCTTGCCATTCTTCTGGCGGACCGGCTGGCCTATATGTTTTTGGCATCCCCCCTGCCGGACGAGGGGTATTACTGGCTCTGGGGGCAGCACCTTGACTGGTCCTATTACGACCACCCGCCGCTTCAGGCCTGGCTGCTGGGGCTAGGCGCGAAAATCTTCGGGCATTCCCTGTTCGCCCTGCGCGCCCCCACCCTGCTAAGCACCGCCGCCGTTGTCTGGACCATCCGCTGGTGGACACGCCGCGCGGGCCTCGATTTTCTGACCACCCTTGTGGCGGCCCTGTCCATTCCGATGGTTTTTGTCCTGTTGGAGATAACCTTCCCCGACCACCTGCTGATCGCCCTTCTGTCGCTGGCCACCATTCCGGCCGTGCGGACGCTGGAAGGGTTCGCCAAAACCGGCCGTGTTCCGCTGCGCCCGCTCTATACCGCCGCGCTGCTGATCGGGCTGGCGGGGCTGACGAAATACAACGCCGTCCTGTTTGCCCTTGCGGTTTTCGCCACCATCCTTGGCAGCGCAAAACTGCGCCCGATGCTGAAATCCCCGCATCTCTATATCGCGGCGCTGGTCATGCTGGCCTGCCTGACGCCGGTGTTTGTCTGGAACCTGCATAACGGCGAGGCCTCTTTCCGCTACAACCTTGTGGACCGGTTGCAGACAGGGGGCCTGTCCCTGCGTATCTGGGCCGGCAACCTCTGGGCCTTTTTGCGCGATATTTTCCTGTTCGCCGGCCCCTTTGCCATTATCGCCCTGCTGCGCGTGCCGTTCCTGAAAGCCTCCGGCATGCAATGCACGCTGGCCCGCGCCGGAGTGTTGACCCTGGCGGCGCTGGTCCTGATCCTGTCGGCCTTTACCGTTGTCTATATCCACTGGGTTATCATTGCCTTTATCCCCGTCCTGCCGTTTCTGGGGCAGCTGGTCACCACGCGCGCGCAATTGCTGGCGCATCTGGTGTACGGCACGGTCCTGACCACGCTGTTTACCGTCAACTTCACGCTTATGCCGCTGTTTGCGCCCTTTGGCAGCTCGGGCTATCTGCCGGGGCTGGCGCAGGGCTGGCCGGAAATCGCGGCGCGGGTGCAGGCGGCAAAGGCGGAAACCGGCGCGGATTTTGTTGCGGCTTCGGACTACCGCAACGGCTCGGTTCTGGCGTTCTGGCTGGACGATCCTGCGCTGGAGGTATTCTCCACCCGCTACAGCCAGTTCACCCTGTGGCGTGACGAGTCCGCCCGCAAGGACCAGAAGGCCGTGATCCTGACGGACCCCTATTTCCCCCTGTCCCCGGCCATCACCGCCCGGTTTGAAACCGTCACCAAACTGGAAACCCTGCCGGTTTTCAACCACGGCTACAAAGTGGCGGAATATACGATCTACCTCGGGCAGGGCTATATCCCTGAATAAATACAACTTTTGCTGTACAAGACAGGGAAACCGGCAAACGGGTTGATTGAGGACTACAGCGCCCCTTCCTTCACCGCCTGCATCGCCACATAGGTAGAGGTGCTGGCGACATGGGGCAGGGCGGAAATCTTTTCCCCCAGCACCGCACGATAGGCCGCCATGTCGCGCACGCGGACCTTCAGAAGATAGTCGAAATCGGCCGCCAGCATGTGGCATTGCTCGATCTCGGGGATCCCGCGCACGCCGCGGTTAAAGGCGCTTAGGGCTGCCTCGCGGGTGTCCGACAGGCGGACCTGCACAAAGGCAACGTGGTCCAGCCCCAGCCGGATCGGATCCAGAATGGCGCGGTATCCCTTGATATAGCCGCCCTGCTCCAGCCGTTTCAGGCGGGTCTGGGTCGGGGTTTTGGACAGGCCGATCCGCTGCGCCAGATCGGTGACGCTGATACGGCCATCCGTAGCCATGACCTGCAAAATCGCGCGATCGAAACTGTCCAGTTGCCGGGGATCCATTCGCCTGCCTTTCCTGTTCATTTCGGGAAAATCACCTGTCATTTCACAAAAATAAGGCAGTTTTCCCCGATATTTTCCGACATCCTAGGCAAAACCTTCAAATCTGGCAACACGTTGCCCCCCAAGACCGGAACACCGACATGCTTGCAGACCTGCGGGAAAACATCCGAAACGCCCTTTATGCCGACCAGCCGGAAACGCTGGAGGCGCTGGTAAAACAGGCCGCCCTGACGACCGATGCCCGGCGCCGGATATCGGATCGGGGCGAACAGCTGGTGCGCGACATCCGCGCCGCCGCCAAACCGGGCTTGATGGAGGTATTTCTGGCCGAATACGGGCTGTCCACCGACGAGGGCGTCGCCCTGATGTGTCTGGCCGAGGCCCTGCTGCGCGTCCCCGACGCCACCACCATCGACGCCCTGATAGAGGACAAGATAGCCCCCTCGGACTGGGGCCGGCATCTGGGGAAATCCGCGTCCTCGCTGGTGAATGCCTCGACATGGGCGCTGCTGCTGACCGGCAAGGTGCTGGAGGATCGCGAAGCCGGAATCGCCGGCCATCTGCGCGGCGCCCTCAAACGGCTGGGCGAGCCGGTGATCCGCAGCGCCGTCGCCCGGGCCATGCGCGAAATGGGCCGCCAGTTCGTGCTGGGCGAGGATATCCACAAGGCCATGCACCGCGCGGCGGGCATGGAGGCCAGGGGTTACACCTATTCCTATGATATGCTGGGCGAGGCCGCGCGCACCGAACAGGACGCGCGCCAGTATCATCTGGCCTATTCCCGCGCCATCACCGCCATTGCTGCCGCCTGTCCCCATGCGGATACACGCCGCAACCCCGGGATCTCGGTCAAACTGTCTGCCCTGCATCCGCGCTATGAACTGGCCCAAAAGGCCCGCGTGATGGCCGAACTGGTGCCGCGTGTGCGCGCCCTCGCCGGTCTGGCCAAAGCCGCGGGCATGGGTTTCAACATCGACGCGGAAGAGGCAGACCGCCTCGACCTGTCGCTTGATGTGATAGAGGCCACGCTCCGCGACCCCTCGCTGGCCGGCTGGGACGGCTTCGGCGTGGTGGTGCAGGCCTACGGCCCCCGCGCCGGTGCCACACTGGACTGGCTGCACGCGCTGGCAGAACGGCTGGACCGGCGGATCATGGTGCGGCTGGTCAAGGGCGCCTACTGGGACACCGAGATCAAACACGCGCAGGTTATCGGCGCGCCCGGCTTTCCGGTCTTCACCCACAAGGCGGCGACCGACATTTCCTATATCGCCAACGCGCGCAAACTGCTGGGCATGACCGGCCGCATCTATCCGCAATTCGCCACCCACAACGCCCATACCGTCGCCGCCATCCTTGAAATGGCCGACGATCCCGAGGCCTTTGAATTCCAGCGGCTGCACGGCATGGGCGAACAGCTGCACGACATCGTGCTGGGGCGCGAAAACACCCGTTGCCGCATTTATGCCCCCGTCGGCGCGCATCGGGACCTGCTGGCCTATCTGGTGCGCCGGCTGCTGGAAAACGGCGCGAATTCGTCCTTTGTCAACCGGATCGTGGATGAATCCGTCCCCCCTGCCGAGGTCGCCACCGACCCTTTCGCCGCCCTTCCCCTGCCCGCCACGCCGATCAAACGCCCCGCGGATCTGTTTCTGCCGGAACGCCGGAACTCCGCCGGTTTCGATCTGGCCGACGCGGCGACGCTGGCCGCCATAGATGCCGCCCGCGCGCCCTTTGCCACGGCCCCCTTCACCGGCGCGCCCCTGCTGGCCGCCCCGCTGGCCGGCGGGGAAGGCGCACCGGTGCAAAACCCCGCCGACCCTGGCGATACCGTCGGGCATGTCACATGGGCCACCGCGGCGGATGTGGACAGCGCGCTAAGTGCCGCGCACCGCTGGGATGTGCCGGTGGACCGGCGCGCCGCCATCCTGAACCGCGCCGCTGACCTCTATCAGGAAAACTTCGGCGCGATCTTTGCCCTGCTGGCCCGCGAGGCCGGCAAAACCCTGCCCGACGCGGTTAACGAGCTGCGCGAGGCCGTCGATTTCCTGCGTTACTACGCCGCGCAGGCCCGCACCCACAGCGCGCCCCCCGTCGGCTGTTTTGCCTGCATTTCCCCGTGGAATTTCCCGCTGGCCATCTTTACCGGCCAGATCGCCGCCGCGCTGGCCACCGGTAACGCGGTTCTGGCCAAACCGGCAGAGCAAACCCCGCTGATCGCCCATCTTGCCGTGTCCCTGCTGCACAAGGCCGGCGTGCCGCGCGCGGTGCTGCAACTGCTGCCCGGTGACGGGGGGGTTGGCGCGGCGCTGACATCGGACCCGCGCCTCGGCGGGGTGTGTTTTACCGGCTCCACCGAAACCGCATGGCTGATCCGGCGGGCGATGGCGCAAAACCTTGCCCCCGGCGCGCCGCTGATTGCGGAAACCGGCGGGCTGAATGCCATGATCGTCGATTCCACCGCCCTGCCCGAACAGGCCGTGCGCGACGTGGTGCAAAGCGCGTTCCAGTCGGCGGGGCAGCGATGCTCGGCGCTGCGGTGTCTGTATGTGCAGGACGACATTGCCGACAGCTTCACCGAAATGCTGCAAGGCGCGATGGAGGAACTGTCGCTTGGCACCCCGTGGGATTTGTCTTGCGATGTGGGGCCGGTGATTGATGACGCAGCGCAGGCCGACATCGAGTCCTATATCGCCACCGCCCGCGCCGAGGGCCGGCTGATCGCACAGCTCCCCCGCCCTGCACGCGGCCACTTTGTCCCGCCTACCCTGCTGTCAATCGACAGCATCGCCGAACTGGAACGCGAGGTCTTCGGCCCCGTCCTCCATATCGCCACCTTCAAGGCGGCGGATCTGGACCGGGTGATCGGGGATATCAACGCCACCGCCTACGGGCTGACCTTCGGCTTGCACACGCGGATCGACGATCGGGTGCAGCATGTCACCGCCCGCCTGAAGGCCGGCAATATCTATGTGAACCGCAACCAGATCGGCGCGGTCGTCGGCGCGCAACCCTTCGGCGGCGAGGGGCTGTCCGGCACCGGCCCCAAAGCCGGCGGCGCGGCCTATCTGCTGCGGTTTCTGCGCCCCGAACCGCCGGAAACCCAGACCGAACAGGCCGGTGAAACAAAAGCCGATGCGGAAACGGTGCAACAGGCCCTGAATGCCGCACAGGTGGACGAGCGCGCGGTTTCGGTGGAAAACCTGCCCGGACCAACAGGCGAATCCAACAGATTGGCAAGCTACCCCCGCCCGCCCCTGTTGTGCCTTGGGCCGGGCGCGAAAACCGCGGCCCGTCAGGCCGAAGCCCTGCGCCAACTGGGCGGCGAGCCGATCCCCGCCCCCGACCTGCCAGCCGCCGCACTGGTAACGCTTACCGGCTTTTCCGGCGCGCTCTACTGGGGGGACGAACAGGCCGCCCGCGCTTATGATACCGCACTGGCACAACGCCAAGGCCCGATCCTGCCGCTTGTCACCACCCTGCCCGACACCACCCACACCCGCCTGCAACGCCATACCTGCATCGACACAACCGCCTCGGGCGGGAACACGGCCCTGCTGCTGGCGGCAGAGGGGGCGCAGCCGGACAGGCCATAACCGTCAATCTTTGCCAAACATTCCCGCTTTTCCCGCTTGACGCCCCCCTCAAGCTGCCCTAAATACACCCTCGGTCCGGCGGGGTAGCTCAGGTGGTTAGAGCAGCGGAATCATAATCCGCGTGTCGGGGGTTCAAGTCCCTCCCCCGCTACCAGAACCCCCATAGGTTGTATCCCCATACGTCCCAAATAGATTTAAATCCATCTTAACTTGATGTTTTCGTTGGATATGTGCTACACGTCTGTCCCCATGCGTCCCAGTGCATCGCGGACGAATGGTGTGCGCATCGGGCAACGGAAATTTCACACACCAAAAGCAGATATTTTTACAAAGTACGCATGTGCAAATTATGTAGTAATTACTTCATAGTGAGTAGTTACTTCGCCGCAAAATTCCAACCAAGGCAACCCTACATTAAATAATTTACCTTAAAATCAATCAATTACAGGAAATACTGACCTGCCCCCATCCTGAGGGCCACTTATAAGTAGGCACTGTTCCTCTTCTGTTTGCCATTATTCGGCGGCGTGA
>JALWQC010000238.1 GCA_027080755.1 Paracoccaceae bacterium | reverse complement strand
GGGCTGGAAGGGGCGGGATTTCAGTTCCGGGTGGAACTGCACGCCGATAAACCATGGGTGGTCGGGGTATTCCACGATCTCGGGCAGTTTGCCGTCGGGGGAAATGCCGGAAAACTTCAGGCCTTTTTCCTCCAGCGCGCTGCGGTAGGACATGTCTACCTCGTAGCGGTGGCGGTGGCGTTCGGAAATATGGGTCGTGCCGTAGATCTGCGCGACCTTCGAGCCCTCGGCCAGCGTGGCGTTATAGGCGCCAAGGCGCATGGTGCCGCCCTTGTCGTCGCCGGCGTCGCGCTGGATGGTGCGGTTGCCCTCTACCCATTCTTTCAGGTGGTAAACCACGGGGGTAAAACGCTTTTTGCCCGCCTCGTGGTCGAATTCCTCGGAGCCGGCGTCCGTAATACCGGCCAGATCGCGCGCGGCCTCGATTACGGCCATTTGCATGCCCAGACAGATGCCCAGATAGGGGATGTTGTGTTCGCGGGCATATTGCGCCGCCTTGATCTTGCCCTCGGTGCCGCGTTCGCCGAAACCGCCCGGCACAAGGATGGCGTTAAAGCCCTGCAGCCGCGCGGGGATGTCGTCGGCGTTTTCGAACACCTCGGAATCGATCCATTCGGTTTTCACCTTTACCCGGTTGGCAATGCCGCCGTGGGTCAGGGCCTCGGCGATGGATTTATAGGCGTCGTCCAGCTGGGTGTATTTGCCGACGATGGCGATTTTCACCTCGCCCTCGGGGTGCATGATGCGGTCCATCACGTCGTCCCATTTGCCCATGTCGGGTTCAGGGGCGTCGGTGATGCCGAAGGCCTCCAGCACGGCGCGGTCCATGCCCTCGCGGTGATAGGCGAGCGGCGCCTCGTAGATGGATTTGAGGTCGAGCGCGGGGATCACCGCATCGGGGCGCACGTTGCAGAACAGCGCCAGCTTGTCGCGTTCCTTTTGCGGGATCGGATGTTCGGAGCGGCACATCAGGATATCGGGCGCAATGCCGATAGAGCGCAGCTCCTTCACCGAGTGCTGCGTCGGCTTGGTTTTCAGCTCGCCCGCGGCGGCGATATAGGGGACAAGGGTCAGGTGCATGAAAATACACTGGCCGCGCTTGTCCTGCGAAAACTGGCGGATGGCCTCGAAAAAGGGCAGGGCCTCTATGTCGCCGACGGTGCCACCGATCTCGCACAGCATGAAATCGACCTCGTCGTCACCGATCTCGATGAAATCCTTGATCTCGTTCGTGACATGGGGAATCACCTGGATGGTTTTGCCCAGATAGTCGCCGCGCCGTTCCTTTTCCAGCACGTTGGAATAGATCCGCCCCGAGGAAACAGAATCGGTCTTGCGGGCCGAAACGCCGGTGAACCGTTCGTAGTGCCCGAGGTCCAGATCGGTTTCCGCGCCGTCGTCGGTGACGAAAACCTCGCCATGTTCAAAGGGCGACATGGTGCCGGGATCGACGTTCAGATACGGGTCCAGCTTGCGCAGCCGCACCGAATAGCCCCGCGCCTGCAACAAAGCGCCCAAAGCGGCCGAAGCCAGCCCCTTGCCAAGCGAGGAAACCACACCGCCGGTGATGAAAATATAACGTGCCATGCCTGTATCGGCCCCCGTGAAAAAGTTGGTTTTATGGATTGCACCACGCGGCACAATCGCTTGTATCACGGGATTAAAGTGATAGCGGATTCGGACGGGTTTAACAAGGGTGCGCGGCGCAATAGCTTGTGGATAAAGCGTCGCAAGGGACCAGTTGTTGCGTCAGCTTTCCCTTGCGGAAGGGCGGCCATCCCGTTTGTTTTGTTCGAAAAATTCCCGCAAAAGCGCGGCGCGGCGGGGGCGGAAACTTTTTTCCAGCGGCGTGATTTCGCCGATGCGGTCGATGCGGAAGGCGCGCAGGGCGCCGCGCAGCTCGCACCAGGCGGCCAGCACTTGTGCTGCGTCCATATAGACGATGCCAAGGGGCCAGATGCGCCGGATGCTGGGCCGGCCGGCGGCGTCGCGATAGCGGATTTCCAGAACGGTTTCGGCGCGGACGGCTTTGCGCAGGGCGGCCATATCCACCGTGATTTCAGGCCCTTGGCGGAAGCTTTTGGCGTAAAGCGGCGCGTGGCGAAAGGGCATCTGCATGTTTGCGGGCAGGCTGGCCTGCAGTTTGGCACCGGCATTGCGGGCGGCGGATTCCAGCGCCGGGTCGCCGGTTTCGCAGACCTGTCGCAGGCCCAGCACCAGGGCCTCTATTTCCTCGGGGGTGAACATCATCGGGGGCAGGGCGGGGTCTTCCAGCAGGGTATAGCCATAGCCCGCCGCGCCGTCGATCAGCGCCCCCATGGTGCGCAGGCGGTCTATGTCGCGGTAGATGCTGCGCAGGCTGACACCGGTTTCGCGCGCCAGATCGCCGGCCCTGACCGCCCCGCGCGCACGGCGCAGGTGTTGCAGGATCTGTAAAAGGCGCACATTCCGGGGCATGGGGGCCGTATACACCCTGCTGACAGGTTTTGACAGCAGGCCTGTGCCAGAGTGGCAAAAAGCATGGACAGGAGATATATGATGCTGACCCTCGTAACCTATTCCCCCGCCTTTGGCGAACCCGCCGCCAGCCCGTTTTGTGTCAAGGCGATGATCCTGCTGGAAATGTCGGGGCAGGCCTGGCAACCGGAGTTTAGCGATGATCCGCGCAAGGGGCCGAAGGGCAAGCTGCCGGTGTTGCGCGACGGGGGGCGGGTCATTCCCGACAGTGACGCCATCCGCGATTATCTGGAGCAGCGTTTCGGCGTGGATTTCGATGCGGGGCTAAGCGGGGAACAGCGGGCGGTGTCGCGCGCGTTTATCCGCATGGCCGAGGAACATATCTATTTCCTGCTGGTCTGTAACCGCTGGCTGAACGATGAAAACTGGGCCGATGTGCGGCGGACGTTTTTCGGGCAGATACCGGCGATTATCAACGGCTTTGTCACCGGAAAAATCCGCCAGAAGGTGCGGCGGAATATGGACGGGCAGGGGATGGGGCGCTTCAATGCGGAGGAACAACTGGCGCGGCTGGACCATGATTTGCAGGCGGTTTCGGGGCAGTTGGGGCAGGGGGATTTTCTGTTCGGGGACAGGCCAACGGCGGCAGATGCCAGCGTGGTGCCGATGCTGCGGGCGCTGGCCTCGTCCGTGGCGAAAACACCGCTAAGCGAACGGGTGGCGCGGGATGCGGGGCTGATGGCCTATCTGGAACGGGGGGTGGCGGCGATGTATCCGGCCTGAAAAAAGGGGGCCGCACAATGGCGGCCCCGAGGGTTTCGACGAACGGAGGAGAGGGTCACCCGTCGAAATCGACCTTTTCTATCAGTTTCAGCGCGGCGGGGCGGAATTTCGCGATCTCTGCCATCGGCATGGGATCGGGGGTGAAGTCGCCCCAGCTTTGCCCCAACTCGCTGGGTTTGACCGAGGCCAGCAGCGGGTATTCATAGTTCAGTTCCGCGTAAAGCTTCTGCGCCGGTTCGCTGGTCAGGTATTCCATCAGTTGCAGCGCCGCCTCGCGGTGGGGGGCGGATTTGGTCATAGCCATGCCCGACAGGTTCACATGCGCGCCTTGCCCCCCGACGGTAGCAAACACCAGATTGACGGAGTTGGCCCAGACCGCCTGTTCGGGATCCTGCAACATTTCGCCCAGATAATAGGTGTTGGCGATGGCAATGTCGCATTCGCCGGCCCAGACGGCCTTTATCTGCGCGCGGTCGTTGCCCTGGGGACGCCGCGCGAGGTTGGCCTTGAGGCCGCGCAGCCAGTCCTCGGTCGCGGCCTCGCCGTGGTGGGCGATCATGGCGGCAACAAGCGCGACGTTATAGTTGTGCAGCCCCGAGCGCACGCAGATCGTCCCTTTCCATTTCGGGTCCGCAAGGTCCTCGAAAGCGGTGATCTGGCTGGCGTCCACACGGTCCTTGGCGGTGAAAACCACGCGCGAACGCATGGTCAGCCCGGACCACAGCCCGTCAGGGTCGCGATATTGCGGCGGGATGTTGGCGTCTATCACGCCGGAATGCACCGGCTGCGTGACGCCGGAATCAGCGATGGCGGCAAGGTTGGCGATATCGACCGTCAGCACCACGTCGGCGGGGGTGCGCTTGCCCTCGGCGCGCAGGCGCTCGATCATGCCGGATTTGATGAACACGACGTTGACGTCAATGCCGGTCTGTTCGCTGAAGGCCTCCAGTATCGGGTTGATCAGCTGCGGCTGGCGCGAGGAATAGATGTTGACCTCTTCGGCCAGCAGCGGCTGCGCGGCGCCGAGGGCCAGCGTGGCCAGCAGGGAAAGACGTTTCAGCATCGGGGACTCCTTTGTTGTGACCCCGTTTTGATACCCGAGCATTTTAGTCAGGTCAATACCCGATCAAAAAAATCAGGATTGTTTCTCGTCCCGCTTCACCGCATCCCACAGCGCGTCCATTTCCGCCAGATCCGATTGCGCCGGGGTCTTGCCCCGTTCGGCCAGCCGCGATTCAACCCCCTTGAAACGGCGGGTGAATTTGGCGTTGGCGGCGCGCAGGGCGGATTCCGGGTCAATGTCCAGATGCCGCGCCAGATTGGCCATGACAAACAGCAGATCGCCGTATTCCTCGGCCATTTCCTCGGGGCCGAGGGTGTCGCGGGCCTCTACCAGTTCGCGCGCTTCCTCGGCGATTTTATCGACCACCTGCGTGGTTTCGGGCCAGTCAAAGCCCACCCGCGCGGCGCGGTTCTGCAGCTTGATCGCCCGCGTCAGCGCCGGCAGCCCCGCCGCCACCCCGTCCAGCGCGCTGGCGGTTTCGGGCCGGCCGGCACGTTCGGCGGCCTTGATCTTTTCCCAGTCCTCGGTCTGTTGCGCGGCGGATTTTTCGCGGCTTTCGTCCCCGAAAACATGCGGATGCCGGCGCAGCATCTTGTCGGAAATGGATCGCACCACATCGTCAAAGGTAAAATGCCCCCCCTCGGCCGCCATTTGCGCGTGATAGACCGACTGCAACAGCAGATCGCCCAGCTCGTCGCGCAGGTCACTCATATCGCCGCGCTCGATCGCATCGGCGACTTCGTAGGCCTCTTCGATGGTGTAGGGGGCGATGCTGGCGAAATCCTGTTCGATATCCCAGGGACAGCCGGTTTCGGGGTCGCGCAGACGGCGCATGATTTCCAGCAGGCGCGCAATCCCCGCGGACGGGTCGCGCACCAGCGCGTCGGATTTTTGTGAATCGGTCATGAGCGTAAACTACGCCCCATTGACCTGCCAAGGCAAGCGTGGCCAAATGCAAAAAACCACAGGAGTCCCCATGCCCGTCATCAACCGCATTTCCGAATTCTACGAAGACATGAAAACCTGGCGCCGCTATCTGCATATGCACCCGGAGCTGGAGCTGGACACGGAAAACACCGCCGCTTTCGTGGTGGAGCGTTTGCGCGAATTCGGGGTCGATTCGATTGAAACCGGCATTGCGAAAAACGGGGTGGTGGCGATTATCAACGGGCAGGGGGCGGGGCCGACCATCGGGCTGCGCGCCGATATGGATGCCCTGCCGATCACAGAGGCCGGCGACCACCCCCATAAATCCGTGATCCCGGGCAAGATGCACGCCTGCGGCCATGACGGGCATACCACGATGCTGCTGGGGGCCGCGCGCTATCTGGCCGAGACCCGCAATTTCACCGGCCGGGTCGCCCTGATTTTCCAGCCGGCCGAGGAAGAGGGCAACGGCGCCGAGGTCATGGTCAACGAAGGCATCATGGAGCGTTTCGACATTGCGCAGGTTTTCGGCATCCACAACGCCCCGAACCGGCCGCTGGGGCATATGCTGTTGAACAAGGGGGCGCTGATGGCCTCGGTGGATTCCTTTCGTATCGAGATAGAGGGCAAGGGCTGCCATGCCGCCTATCCCGATCAGGGTATTGATCCGGTGATGGTGGCGGTGCAGATCGCGCAGGCCTTGCAGACCATCCGTTCGCGCAGCGTGGCGGGGCTGGATGATCTGGTGGTCTCGCTGACGCAGATCCATGCGGGGGAAACCGATAACGTCATCCCGCAAACGGCAACGATGGGGGGGACGGTGCGGGCGCTGGCGCCGGAAACCCGCGACGTGGTGGAAAACCGCATGCGTGCCATTGTGTCCGGCACGGCGGCGGCTTTTGGCGCAACGGCGGTGCTGCACTACGAGCGGCAGGTGCCGGTGACGGTCAATGACGCCGGGCGGGCGGAATTTGCGG
>JALWQC010000237.1 GCA_027080755.1 Paracoccaceae bacterium | reverse complement strand
GCGCGAGATGTTCCCCAAGGCCCATATCGCCACCGTTTATGCCAAACCCAAGGGCCGCCCGATGGTGCAGACCTTTATCACCGAGGTTTCGCAGGACACATGGATCTTCTTTCCCTGGGACATGGCGCTGCAATATGTGGAACCCTACCGCGGCAACGACTAGCGACCTGCCCCGCAGACAAACCCGCAGACCGAAAAAAGGCCCCGCCGTTTCCCGCGGGGCCTTTTTTGTTGCGCGGGGGATCCCCTATTTCGTGATAATCTCCGGCCCCATGTAATAGTTGGGCAGGAAGGTGGAAATCGTCGGGATATAGGTCACCATAATCAGGAAGACGAACAGGATCGCCAGCCACGGCAGCGCCGCGCGCACAACCCGCATCATCGGCATGCCGGCCACGCCCGAGGTCACGAACAGGTTCAGCCCGACCGGCGGGGTGATCATGCCGATTTCCATATTCACCACCATGATAATCCCCAGATGGATCGGGTCTATGCCCAGCTCCAGTGCGATCGGGAACACCAGCGGCGCCACGATCACGATCAGGCCCGAAGGCTCCATGAACTGTCCGCCGATCAGCAGGATCACATTGACGATCACCAGAAACATGACAGAGCCGAAACCCGCCTGCAGCATCGCGCCGGCGATTTGCTGCGGGATCTGCTCATCCGTCAGCACATGCTTCAGGATCAGCGCATTGGCGATGATAAACAGCAGGGTCACGGTCAGCTTGCCGGCCTCGAACAGGGTGTCCTTGGTGTCCTTGTGGAACCACGCCGTCACCAGCGCCCAGGGTTTTTGCAACAGGCTGGCCGCCTTGCCCCCGTCCCTGGCTGCCAGCGGCCCCATGTCCCGATAGACAAAGACAGAGATCAGGAACGCATAGACCGCCGCGACAGCCGCCGCCTCGGTCGGGGTGAAAATGCCGCCGTAGATGCCCCCCAGAATGATCACGATCAGGAACAGCCCGAAGGCCGCGTCCATGCCGGCGCTGAACACCTCGCCCCAGCCTTTCCATTCGCCTTTGGGCAGGTTGCGCACCCGCGCGACGATATAGATGCCGGTCATCAGCATCCCCCCCGCCAGAATGCCCGGGATCACACCGGCCAGGAACATCCGCCCGACCGAAACATCCGTAGCCGAGGCATACACCACCATCACGATAGAGGGCGGGATCAGAATGCCCAGCGTGCCGGCCACAGCGATAATGCCGGCGCCGAAATCCTTGGAATAGCCGACACTGGTCATCCCCGAAATCACGATAGAGCCGATCGCCACCACCGTTGCCGGCGAAGACCCCGACAGCGCCGCGAACAGCATACAGGCAAAAACCCCCGCAATCGCCAGACCGCCGGGCAGATGGCCGACAATGGCAATGGCAAAGCGGATAATCCGTTTCGCCACCCCGCCCGTGGACATGAAAGAGGATGCCAGAATAAAGAAGGGGATCGCCAGCAGGGTATAATGCCCCGCCATCGCCTGGAAAAACGTCTGCGCCACCGAGGCCAGCGAGGCATCCGACAGCACCAGCAGAAACACGATAGAGCTAAGCCCCAGCGAAACCGCGATCGGCACGCCCAGCAGCATCAGGCCGACGACCATCGCAAACAGAAATACAACATCCATAGGTCAGTCCTCGCTCTCGCGTTTGGCGGCAACTTCGGCCACCGCGTCCTCGGCCTCGTGGCTGACGATCAGGCTGTCCAGCTGTCCGGTCATCAGGCGGTATGTGGCCTGGATATAGCGGAAAAGCAGCAGCGCCGCGCCAATGGGCAGAATCATGTAGGGAATGAAACGGGGCATTTTTTCGTAAGCTTCGCCCTCGTTCACCCAGTCTTGCAGAAATGTCAGAAATCCGGGCATCGGCAAATCGTCGGTTTCATACCAGGCCTTGTTCAGGAACTTGTCCTGAAACCCCGTAGGAAACCAGCGGCCGGTCGTTTGGGGCAGATCGGCAAAATTGGCCCAGTAATCCCAGGCCCCCTTGAACAGAAGCGCCGCATAGATGATGCACAGGAAACCGGCGGCAATGGCCAGAACCTTGCGCCCCCTCGGCCCGAAAAGGTTGGTAATCGCGTCCACCCCCAGATGGGCCGTGATCTTTACCGCATAGCTCATGCCGAAAATCACCAGCCAGGCAAACAGAAAGGCCGTGGCCTCCAGCCCCCAGATCAGGCCGGTGTTATAGCCATAGCGCAGCACCACATTCACAAATGTAATGATGGTCATCAGCCCGAGGATCACCGCAATCGCCGTTTCCTCGAATTCATTTACAAACTGCCCGAGGCGCGTTTTTTCGTGATGGTGAAATCCACTCATGGCGTCCCTCCTTGCCAAAAAAACACCGGCCCCTTCGTTGAGGGGCCGGTGCGGTCGTCTTTAGTGGTTGGCGTTGATGGCCTGTGCAGCGGCGATATTCTCGGCCCCTACATCACCTTCGAACTGGGTCCAGACCGGTTTCATCGCGTCAACCCATGCCTGGCGCTGTTCCGGTGTCAGCTCGCGCACAACCCCGCCGGCGTCGATGATGGCCTGCTTGGCCTCGGCGTTGATACGGGCGGCTTCGCCGTTACGCTGTTCGGTCACTTCGGCCACGATCTGCAGGAACTGGTCGCGCACATCTGCCGGCAGGCTGTCCAGCCATTCGGTAGAGGTCACCAGCAGGTAGTCGATGATGCCGTGGTCGGTGTGGGTCACGCCGTCCTGCACCTCGAAGAACTTCTTGCCGTAGATGTTGGACCAGGTGTTTTCCTGACCGTCAACAACGCCGGTCTGCAGCGCGCCGTACACCTCGGAGAAGGCCATCGGCTGCGGAGAGGCGCCAATCGCCGACATCTGTGCCTTCAGCACGTCCGAGGCCTGCACGCGGAACTTCAGCCCTGCGGCGTCAGAGGGCAGCAGCAGCGGACGGTTGGCCGACATCTGTTTCATGCCGTTGTGCCAGAAGGCCAGCCCCTGCAGGCCGCGGCGCTGCATGGAATCCTTCATCGCCTGCCCGGTATCGGACAGCTGGAATTCATTCACGGCGTCGATGTTCTTGAACATGAACGGCAGATCGAAAATGCGGAAACGTTTGGTGAATTTCTCGAATTTCGACAGGGACGGCGCGGCCAGCTGCACGTCGCCCTGCAACAAGGCTTCCAGAACCTGGTTGTCGTTATAAAGGGTCGAGTTGGGGAAAACCTCCATACAGGCTTTGCCGTCCATTTCGGTGTTCACACGATCGGCCAGGGTCGCCGCCGCGATCCCCTTGGGGTGGCGGTCGGTGTTGGTTACGTGGGAAAACTTGATAACAATCTCGCCGTCGTCACAGCCGGCGCTGGCCAGCGCGGTTGTTGCACTCAGGCTTGTGGCCGCGACCAGCGCAGCAGCAGTAAGAGTAAGAAAACGCATGATATTCCTCCCATAGCGTTACAGGCCACCAAGGGTTTGTGGCTGAACCCTATCAAACCATGTTTGGCGGCGGGCAAGAAAAGGTTTCGTAGGGGCTGCGTAACCGAAAAAATTATACAATTATAATCAATGTGTTACAAATAATACCTAAAGTTCCGCATTGCGGGACGGCGCTAAAATGTGCGGGAATCCACACAGGGAAAATTTGCCGCTGTCACGAAATCCGCACACTTCGCCGGAATCACGTCCGGAAGCTTTCGGGGCGGATATTATGGCGTTTCATCCGGTCATACAGGGTCTTGCGCGGCACCTGCAATTCCTCGCAAACCTGCGTGACCCGCCCTTTGTGGCGCTTCAGGCTGTCGGTGATGATCTGTGCCTCTATCCGGTGCATCTGCGCATTCAGCCCGGGCGCGGGCCCTTTGGCAGGATCCTCCAGCCCCATGGCGAAACGGTCGGCGTGGTTGCGCAGCTCGCGCACGTTGCCGCGCCAGGGACGGGCGAAAAGGTCGGAAAAGCTCTCGTCGTCCAGCTCCATCGGGGGCAGGCCCATGCGGCCGCGCGCCTCGCTTAAAAAGACGCGGAACAGGCCGCCGACGTCCTCCAGCCGTTCGCGCAGGGGCGGCACATGCACCCGTGCCACATCGAGGCGGAAAAACAGGTCGCTGCGAAAGCGCCCCTCCTCCAGCATCTTGCCCAGATCCTGGTTGGTGGCGGCAATCACACGGCACGACAGCGGGGTTCCGTCCAACTCGCGGTCCTGCAACACCCGCAACAGCGCCACCTGCTGCGCCAGCGGCATCGCCCCGATTTCATCCAGAAACAGCGTGCCGTTTTGCGCCCGCACAAAAGCGCCGGCCTTGTCGCCCGTGCCGAACAGGGTGGTATGGGTCATTTCCGGCGTCAGCATCCCGCAGTTGATGGCCACGAAATCCCCCGTGCAGCCGGACAGTTCATGCACCACCCGCGCCGCCAGTTCCTTGCCCGTGCCGGTTTCCCCCGTGATCAGCACATCCGAGCCGGTCGCCGCCACCGTGCGCAGCTGCGCGCGCAAATTCGACGTCGCCGCCGAGCGCCCCAGTATCAACCGCGAGGCCGCATCCTCGCGCGTGATCCGCCGTTTCATATCGCGGTTTTCCAGCACCATCCGGCGCCGCGCACAGGCCTTTTCCGCCACCTCTATCAGGCGTTTCGACGGGCAGGGTTTTTCCAGAAAATGGAAGGCACCGGCATTGATCGCCCGCACGGCCATGGGGATGTCGCCCTCGCCGGTCAGCAGGACGACGGGCAGGTCCGGGTCGATCTTGGCGGCGCGTTCCAGCAGGGCAAAGCCGTCCTTGCCGGGCATGCGCACATCGCTGATTACCACGCCGGCGAAATCGGCGGTGATATGGTCCGTCGCCTCGATGAACGAGGCCGCAAGCGTGACCGAAAACCCGCCCAGTTCCAGCGTCTGGCCCAGGGCCTCGCGCACGGGTTTGTCGTCATCCACCAACAGAATTCTACAGTGCATTGCGCCCCCCCCCGTTGTCCGGCCCCGCGTTTTGCGCCCCTTTGGCCGGCGTCAGTTCCATCCGGAAAACCGCGCCGCCTTCGGGGCTGTTGCGTCCGGTGATCCGGCCGCCGAAACTTTGCACGATTCCGTAGGAAATCGAAAGCCCCAGCCCCATGCCGTCGCCGACGGTCTTGGTGGAATAGAAGGGCTCGAATATCTTTTCGGGGTCGCTCAGGCCCGGGCCGTTGTCGCGCAGCTCCAGCCAGGTTTTGCCCGTGCCCAGCACCAGATCGATCCAGATCTGCTTGTCCGCCTGCCCCTCCATCGCGTCCGTGGCATTGGTGATCAGGTTCAGCACCACCTGTTGCAGCCGCACCCTGCCCCCCTGCACCATCACCGGCGCCGGCGGCGGGGTCCAGTGAATGCGCACATGGCTGTCGCGCAGACGGATCGCGGCCAGTTCCAGCGTGTCCTCCACCACCCGCACCAGATCGACATCGGTGGCCGGCTCCCCTTCCTTGCGGGCAAAGGCGCGCAGGTTGGTGATGATGCGCCCGATGCGCGCCGCCAGCCCCGAAATCCGTTCGAGGTTCTTTTCCGTTTCCCCCACCTGCCCCCGTTCCAGCAGGATCACCGCGTTTTCGGAATAGGACTGGATCGCGGCCAGCGGCTGGTTCAGCTCATGCCCGATCCCCGCCGACATCTGCCCCAGCGCCGACAGCTTGGCCGCCTGTATCAGCTCGTCCTGGGTGCGTTTCAGCTCCTCGGTGCGCTTTTGCACGCGCTCCTCCAGACGGCTGTTGGCCTCTTCTTCCACCTGCAGACGCACCGCCAGCGTGCGGCGGCGTTGCAGCAGATAGGCCACCAGCAGCACAATCACCCCCAGCGCCGCACCGGCCAGAGCCGTGCGCAGGCGGGCCTCCTGTTCCACGCCGGACAGGTCTATCAGGATGTTGCCGGTCATGCCGATCACCGGCAGGGGTTGTTGCAAATGCAGGGCATGGGCGGGAATTTCCCCGTCCCCGCGCATCTGCCAGAGGGTGCGCCCGAAACGTTCCAGCGACCGGTGCGGGGGCATGGGGCGCAGCGGCGTTTCCCCATAGCGCGGGTCCGCCCCTGCGCCGGACAGACGGCGCCACAACCGCGTATCGCGGTTGGCAATGAACACCACGTCGTTGGCGTCGGTGAAATAGATGATCTCGGGATCGCCGCGCCAGTCGGTCTCTAACGCCTCCAGATCCACCGTCACGCTAAGCGCCCCGAGGATCGCACCCCCCTTGTCGCGCACGGCGCTGGTGAAATAGCAGCCGCGGGCGCCCCCGCCC
>JALWQC010000236.1 GCA_027080755.1 Paracoccaceae bacterium | reverse complement strand
GTCAAAGGCACGCGGGGCGCAGCCCTTTGAATGGGTCACCCGCCGTCTGGTGGAACGGCGCGCCTTTGACCCGCAGGCGGATACGATCGGGCAGCATCGCACCAATGTGCAGGCCTTGCTGGGCTATCTGGAACAGAAATTCAAAACGCAGGCGGTGCAGGACCTGAACCCCCATTGGCGCCCGCAGGTGGAAACCGCGAAATCCGTGGCCCCCTTCGGCTTTGTCGCCCTGCTGCTGGAGGATCTGGAACCGCAGTTGCGCGCCCTCGCCGGGGATACGGTGCCGGGCCTGCATGATGCGCTGGATGCGGTGCCGGAAAACAACGCCGCCCCGCGTGCCTTTGACAGCGCGAAAATCCTGACGCCGGACATGGCAAAACGCATTTCCGCCCTTTATGGCGCCGATCAGGCGTTGTATGAGCACGTCAGACAAGGCTGGGCCGCAACGGGCACGGCGCCAAATTTGCAGGAATATTATGGCAAGACGTAAAAAGGGCCGCGCCGTTCATGGCTGGCTGGTGATCGACAAACCGCAGGGCATGACGTCGAGCGCGGTGGTGAACAAGGCAAAATGGGCCTTTGATGCGCAAAAGGCGGGGCACGCGGGCACGCTCGACCCCGAGGCCACGGGCGTTCTGGCGATTGCCTTTGGCGAGGCGACCAAAACCGTGCCCTATGTCACGGATTCGATGAAGGCCTACCGCTTTACCGTGCGGCTGGGGCAGGCGACCAACACCGACGATGCCGAGGGCGAGGTGATCGCCGAAAGCGCCGCGCGCCCCGCGGCCGATGACATCCGCGCCGCGCTGCCGGATTTCACCGGCGACATCATGCAGGTGCCGCCGCAGTATTCCGCCGTGAAGGTGGACGGCGAGCGGGCCTATAAACGTGCCCGCGACGGCGAGGAAATGGAACTGGCCGCGCGCCCCCTGTTCGTGGAATCGCTGGAACTGGTAGAGATGCCCGACGCCGATCACGCGGTGCTGGAAATGGTCTGCGGCAAGGGGGGCTATGTGCGTTCCATCGCGCGGGATCTGGGGCAGGCGCTGGGCTGTCACGGCCATGTGGTGCAACTGCGCCGCGTCTGGGCCGGTCCGTTCGAGCTGGAGGACGCGATCCCCTTCGAAAAGCTGGACGAAATGGCCAAGGACCCGGCGCTCGACGAATTTCTGCTGCCGCTGGAGGCCGGCCTGAACGACCTTGCCGAACTGCCCTGCACGCCGGAGGGCGCGGCGCGGCTGCGCAACGGCAACCCGGGGATGGTCATCGCCTCGGACGTGGAATATGGCGAGGAATGCTACGCCACGCTGGACGGCGTTCCCGTGGCAATCGGGGTTTACAAGGGCGGCGAACTGCATCCCAACAGGGTTTTTGTCCTGTAGGGGAAAGGGCCTGATATGGAAGGTTTCATCACCGGTATTCTTGTCGGCCTTGCGGTGGCGGCGCCGGTCGGGCCGATTGCGGTTTTGTGCATCCAGCGCACGCTGACGCGCGGGGCGCTGGCGGGGCTGGCGACGGGGCTGGGCGCGGCGACGGCGGATGCGACCTATGGTTTGGTGGCGGTGCTGGGGCTGTCGGTGACGGGGGTTCTGGTGTCCTACGCGGGGCCGCTGCGGATTGCGGGCGGGGTGCTGATCCTGCTGCTGGGGCTGGCCTCCTTGCGCAACTTTTTCGCCACCCACCGTGACGTGGTGCCCGAGGACCACGCCAGGGGGCTGGTCGGGGCATTCGCCGGCACCTATGCGCTGACGCTGGGCAATCCGATGACCATTCTGGCCTTTGCCGGCCTGATCGCGGGGCTGTCCGCAGGCAGCCATAACGGCGCCTTCTATCTGGTGGCGGGGGTGTTTGCGGGCTCGGCCCTGTGGTGGGGGATACTGGTGGGGGCGACCCGGGCGCTTGGCCGGCGCCTGTCTGCGGGGATCACGCGCCAGCTGGATCTGGTGTCGGGGCTGCTGCTGGTCGGCTGGGCGCTCTGGGCGTTTTTCGGCGCATGATTACGCGCCGCCATACCAAGGGCGATGCCCCTTCCGTCGCGACCTACTCCGACGATGAGAAATACCGCTATGACCTGACGCGGGTCTGGGATCCGGCCGGCCGCAAGGTGCTGTTCGTGATGCTGAACCCGAGCACCGCGACCGAGGTGCAGAACGACCCCACGGTGGAGCGCTGCGAACGCCGCGCGCGGGCGCTGGGCTTTGGCGCCTTTCGCGTGTGCAACATTTTCGCCTATCGCGCCACGGACCCCAAAGACATGCGCGCACAGCCCGATCCGGTCGGGCCGCTCAATGACACCGCCATCCGCGCCGGCGTGGACTGGGCCGACGAGGTCGTCGCCGCCTGGGGCGCCCATGGCGACCACATGGAGCGGGGCCGCGCGGTAGAGGCATTGTTGCGCGAAACCGGCGCCCGCCCCAAACACCTGGGCCTGACCAAGGCAGGGCACCCGAAACACCCGCTCTATATCGGATACAAAGTGCAACCGGAGGCATGGTGGTAAACAAAATCGCGATAATAACCGGCGCCAGTCGCGGCATTGGTGCGGCAACGGCGGAACTGACGGCGCAGGCCGGCTATGATGTCTGCATCAATTACCTGTCCAACCATGACCGCGCCGCACAGGTGGTGGCCGCTTGCAAGGCGCACGGGGTGCGGGCAATGGCGGTGCCGGGCAATGCGGGGTGCGAGGCGGATATCGCGGCGCTGTTCGGGGAATGCGACCGTGTGCTTGGCCCTGTCGGGCTGCTGGTGAACAACGCGGGGATTATCGGGCGGGCCTCCAAGGTGGCGGATCTGCCGTCCGATGTGCTGCGCGAAACCTTCGAGGTGAATTTCTTCGGCGCCTACTGGGCCGCGCAACAGGCCGTGCGGCGCATGTCCACGGCGCGTGGCGGGGCGGGCGGGACGATCGTCAACGTGTCCTCTATCGCGGCGACAAACGGCAGCCCGGGGGAATATGTGCATTACGCGGCCTCCAAGGCGGCGCTGGACGGCTTTACCATCGGGCTGGCGCGCGAGGTCGGACCCGAGGGGATCCGCGTCAATTCGGTGCAGGCCGGCACGGCGGATACGGAAATCCACACCATGGGCGGCAATCCCGAACGGCCGGCAATGGTGGCACGAACCGCCGCGCTGGGGCGGGTGGCCACGGCGCGGGAAATCGCCGAGGCGATCCTGTGGCTGGGGGGGGAGAAATCCAGCTATGCAACCGGATCTATCCTGCGGGTGGGCGGCGGACTTTAACCGTATTTTCAAAAAATAACACGTTTTTTCAGTCGGTTACGCCCGAACCCTCATGCCTGCTAACCTATGTTGGTAGACACCACAGGGCGGCCGGAAATCCGCCCCTCCGGCCGGCGTTTTACCCTTTGAAAAGCCCCGTGATCCAGCGCCAGAGGCGGGTCCACAGGCTGATGGCGCTATCTTTCACGTCTTCGGCGCTTTCCTCGACGCTGTCCCAGACCTCGCCGACATCTTCCAGCACCGGATCGACGCGGCGGCGTTTGAACTGCCGGATTTTCAGGAAAATATACAGCGCCAGCGCCGCCACCAGTGTCAGGAAAACGATGTTGAACCAGGGGATCAGGGTGACATCCGGCCCGGCCACCGGCTTGATTTTTACCGCGTTGGGGAACATCGACAGGAACTTGATCCGCCAGCCATAGCTGGTGACGGCGACCCACTGGTCCTCCATCTTTGCATAGGCCTGCGCCTGGGCGTTCAGGTCGCTGCTGTCGAATTTGAAATAGGGCGGCCAGCCCCAGTCCGTGTCCTCGTTGCGGTAGACGCGGGTTTTGCCTGTCGGGGTGACGGCGTTGATAAAGCGCACGTCGCGGGTGTGGATGGCATTCGTCCCCGCATCCGGCGCCGCCCAGAGCCACGACCCGCTGTCCACATCCATGCGTTTCACATCGGTGCCGACGATCTGCACCACATCGCGCGAGGGCAGCGAATAGTGGAAAAACAGCACCACAACCAGCGACAGCAGGGCAATCACAATCCATTTGAGGCGTTTCATCGGGCAGCTCCTTTTGTTTCGCCAGATATAGGGTATCCGCGGGGCAATAAGTAGGGGCAAGCGCGCGGAATTGCGGTTTTCGGGGTGTTTTGTCGTTTTAGGGCTATGGCACGGCGGGGGGCGGTGTAATCTGGGGCGGTGAATCACTGGTGCGGAGCAAGGGACATGACGACGCAAAACGGGATCTGGAAATCGGGGCGGGGCAAGGGGCGGACAACGCCCAAGGGCCGGCAGCTGGACGAGGGCGCGCTGCGCGAGGTGCAGGCCCTGCTGGGCATCCGCGAGCGGCGCCGCGATCTGCTGATCGAGCATCTGCATCTGTTGCAGGACCATTTCGGGCATCTCTCCGCGCGCCATCTGCGCGCGCTGGCCGAGGAAATGCGCCTGCCCATGGCCGAGGTCTACGAGGTCGCCAGTTTCTATGCCCATTTCGACATCGTGAAAGAAGGCGAAACCGCCCCGCCGGCGCTGACGATCCGGGTGTGCGAGTCGCTTTCGTGCGAAATGGCAGGCGCGGAACAGCTGTTGCAGGATCTGGCGGCGCGTTATTCCGGCGCCGATGTGCGTATCCAGCGCGTGCCCTGTATGGGGCGTTGCGACACGGCGCCCAGCGTGGAAATCGGGCACCGGCATGTGGATCACGCCGATCCGGCGGCGATTGGGACGGTGGTGCAGGGCGGGGATTTCAGCCCCGAAATTCCGCCCTATGAAACGGTCGAAGCCTATTACGAAAAGCATGGCGAGGGGGTCTATTACGATCTGCTCTCGGGTGCGCTTCCTGTTGAAACCGTTATCGAAAAAGTGGCGCAGTCCGGTTTGCGCGGGCTGGGCGGGGCCGGTTTTCCCGTGGCGAGGAAATGGCAATACCTGCGTGCGGAATCCGCGCCGCGCTACCTGGCTGTCAACGGGGATGAAGGCGAGCCGGGCACCTTCAAGGACCGCTATTATCTGGAACGCGAGCCCCTGTCCGTGCTGGAAGGCATGATGATCGCGGCGCATGTCGTCGGGGCCGAAAAGGTGTTTTTCTACCTGCGCGACGAATACCCCGCCGTGCGCAAGATCCTGCAGACAGAGATCGCGAAACTGGTGCAGGCGGGCGTTGTGCCGAACGGGTTTATCGAGCTGCGGCGCGGGGCGGGGGCCTATATCTGTGGCGAGGAAAGCGCCATGATCGAAAGCATAGAGGGCAAGCGCGGCCTGCCGCGCCACCGGCCGCCCTATGTGGCGCAAAACGGGATTTTCGGCCGTCCGACGCTGGTGCATAATGTTGAGACGCTCTACTGGTTGCCGCGGATCCTGCGCGAGGGGCCGCAGATCCTGAACGGGGTGGAAAAAAACGGCCGCAGGGGGCTGCGCTCCTATTCCGTTTCGGGGCGGGTGCGCGAGCCGGGGGTGAAACTGCTGCCGGCGGGCTCGACCATCCGCGACGTGATCGCGGCGGCCGGCGGCATGGCCGAGGGGCATGTGTTTCGCGCCTATCAGCCGGGGGGGCCGTCCTCGGGGTTGTTACCGGCGGAACTGGACGATGTGCCGCTGGATTTCGACACCTTGCAACCTTACGGCAGCTTCATCGGCTCGGCCGCGGTGGTGGTCCTGTCGGATCGGGACAGCCCGCGGGCGGCGGCGCTCAATATGTTGCGCTTCTTTGCGGCGGAAAGCTGTGGCCAATGCACGCCTTGCCGGCTGGGCTGTGAAAAGGCGGTGGCGATGTTGCAGGGCGACAGTCCCGACAAGCCGCTGCTGGAAGAATTGTGCGATACGATGGCGGATGCCTCTATTTGCGGGCTGGGGCAGGCGGCGCCCAATTCTGTCCGCTCGGTTCTGAAATACTTTCCCGGGGAAATATAGGGCGCGCCCTTCCATCCCCGGCGCGAACGTATTAGGTGTTCTGGGGTAGCAACAAGAGGGTCCAGATGTCTTTCTTTTCCAAAATGAAACAGCGGCTGACGCGTTCTTCGTCCAAAATCGACGAGGGGCTGCAAGCCATCGTAGAGGAAGCACCGGTTCAGGACGAGGTCCCCACCGAGGCCCCTGCCGATGCCCCCAAAAAGCCCGGGCTTGTCGGGCGGCTGCTGAAACGCGACACCGGCCCCAAACGGGTGCTGGACGATGCGATGCTCGAAAGCCTCGAGGAACTGCTGATAAGCGCCGACATGGGGGTGGAAACCGCGCTGAAGGTGGCCGCCAACATGGCCGAGGGA
>JALWQC010000235.1 GCA_027080755.1 Paracoccaceae bacterium | reverse complement strand
GCTGGACGAAGTGATCATGCGCACCAATGATCTGGTGTTCGCCTTTCCGGCCCTGCTGATCGCGATCATGATTACCGCCGTTTTCGGCCCCTCGGCCGTGAATGCCATCATTGCCATCGGCATTTTCAACATTCCGGTTTTCGCCCGCCTGACCCGCGGGGCGGCGCTGTCGCTCTGGACCCGGGATTTCGTTCTGTCGGCACGGGTGGCCGGCAAGGGCGCGGCGCGGATATCCTTTGAACATATCCTGCCCAATATCATCAACCTGCTGATCGTGCAGGGCACCATCCAGTTTTCCCTAGGCATTCTGGCCGAGGCCGGCCTGTCCTACGTCGGCCTTGGCGCGCAACCGCCGATCCCCAGCTGGGGGCGGATGCTGGCCGACAGCCAGACGATGATCAGCTTTGCCCCGCATCTGGCGCTGTTCCCCGGCTTTGCCATTCTGCTGACCGTTCTGGGGCTGAACCTGATGGGCGACGGCCTGCGGGACCTGTTCGACCCGAAAATCCGGAGGGCGCGCTAATGGCGTTTCTGGACATTGAAAACCTGAACCTGTCGATTTACGGCCAACCGATCCTGAAAGGGGTATCGATGGGGGCGGAACAGGGGCAGATCCTCGGGGTGATCGGGGAAAGCGGCTCGGGCAAATCCATGACCGCCTTCAGCGTGATGCAACTGCTGCCCGAGGGGATGGAGCTGTCGGGCACCGTAATGCTGGACGGGGACAATCTGCTGGCCAAGTCCGAATCCGAAATGTGTGCGGTGCGGGGCAAGGATATCGGCATGATATTCCAGGAACCGATGACGGCGCTCAACCCCGTGAAAACCATCGGGGACCAGGTGGCGGAAACGGTGCTGATCCACACCGGCACCAGCCGCGCCGAGGCCCGCAAGATCGCGCGCGAAACCCTGAACCGTGTCGGCCTGCCCGCCGCGCAATTCCCGCTGGGGCGCTATCCGCACGAACTGTCGGGCGGGCAGCGGCAGCGGGTGGTGATTGCCATGGCCATTGCGCTGCGCCCGAAACTGCTGATTGCGGATGAACCGACGACCGCGCTGGATGTAACCACGCAAGCGCAGATCCTGACCCTGCTGCAAAAGCTGGTGGCCGAGGACAACATGTGCCTGATGCTGATCACCCACGACCTTGGCGTCGTGGCCGAGGTCGCCGACCATCTGGCGATCATGAAGGACGGCGAGGTGGTCGAAAGCGGCGAAACCCACGCCCTGTTCCGCGATATGAAACACCCCTACACCCGCGCCCTGTTCGAGGCCTCCAGCCATATCCCCGAACGTCAGGAGGATGCCGAAATTTCCGATACCCCCGTTCTGGAGGTGGTCGATGTGGTGCGCGAATACGCCCTGCCGCGCAAGGGCTTGCTGGGCAAACAGCGCCATTTCCGCGCCGTCAACGGTGTCAGCTTCCGCGTAGCCAAGGGCGAAAGCCTGGGGCTGGTCGGGGAAAGCGGCTGCGGGAAATCCACCCTGACCCGCGCCATTCTGGGGCTTGAGGTTCTGCAAGGCGGCGAAATCCGTGTGGACGGGATTTCCGTGCAGGCCGGCACCCATATGCCCCGCGATCTGCGGCGCAAAATGCAGGTGGTATTTCAGGATCCCTACGGCTCTTTCAACCCCCGTCACAAGGTGGCGCGGCTGGTGGCGGAACCGTTTCATCTGCTGGACAACCCGCCCCGCGGTCCGGCCCGCCAGCAGGCTGTTGCCGAGGCTCTGGAAAGCGTGGGGATGCAGCCCTCGGACGCGGATAAATACATCCATGAATTTTCCGGCGGCCAGCGCCAGCGTATCGCCATCGCCCGCGCCCTGATCATCCGCCCCGAGCTGATTATCCTGGACGAGGCGGTCTCGGCCCTCGATGTTTCCGTGCGGGCACAAATTCTGGACCTGCTGGCCGATCTGTCGGACCGGCTGCACCTGTCCTATCTGTTCATAAGCCATGATTTGTCCGTCGTGCGATCGATCACCGACCGCGTGATCGTGATGAAAGACGGCGAGCTGGTGGAAGAAGGCGAGACCGAGGCCGTCTTCGCCGCCCCCCGCCACCCCTATACCCGCGCGCTGATAGATGCCGCGCCCGATTTACAAGATGCGCTAGAAAAGGAAGCTGTGTGATGTCTGTTCAGGATGACCTGTGGTTCGACCCCTCGAAATGTTTTATTGCCGGCAAATGGGTGGCGCCTGCGGGGGGGGAAACCCTGTCGCTGGAAAACCCCTCGGACGGCAGCGAAATCGCGCGTATTGCGCGGGGCGGGCGCACGGATGTGGATGCGGCGGCCCATGCGGCCATGAACGGGGAATGGGGCCGCAAGACGGCGCTGGAGCGCGGGCGGATCCTGACCCGTATCGGGCAGCTGGTGCTGGAACGGGTCGATGAACTGGCCCGGCTGGAGGCCGCCGATGTCGGTAAACCCCTGAAACAGGCCCGCGCCGATGCGGTGGCGCTGGCGCGGTATATGGAATTTTATGGCGGTGCGGCCGATAAAATCCACGGGGAAACCATCCCCTATCTGGATGGCTACACCGTTTATACCCTGCGCGAACCCCACGGCGTGACCGGCCATATCGTGCCGTGGAACTATCCCATGCAGATCATCGGGCGCTCTGTCGGGGGGGCCTTGACCATGGGCAACGCCGCCGTTCTGAAACCGGCAGAAGAGGCCTGCCTGACCGCCCTCGCCTTTGCCGCCATCGCGCAAGAGGCCGGCCTGCCCGAAGGCGCCCTGAACGTCGTTCCCGGGCTGGGCGAAGAGGCCGGCGCCGCCCTATCCTCCCATCCCGACATCAACCATATTTCCTTTACCGGCTCTGTCGGGGTCGGGGTGCTGATCCAGAAGGCGGCGGCCGAAAACATCGTGCCGGTGACGCTGGAACTTGGCGGAAAATCCCCGCAAATCGTGTTCGAGGATGCGGATCTGGACGCCGCACTGCCGTTTCTGGTGAACGCAGGGGTGCAAAATGCAGGGCAGACGTGTTCCGCCTCGTCACGGATTCTGGTGCAACGGGGGATTTATGACAAGCTGACGGCGATGATGGCCGAACGGTATCGCGCGCTGAAGGTCGGGCCGGCGATGGCCGATCTGGATGTGGGGCCGCTGATATCGGCCCGCCAGAAAGAGATCGTCGAAGGCTTCGTGAGCCACGCCGATCCGGCACATATTCTGGCACAGGCCAGCGTTGTCGATAGCGCCCCCGAAGGCGGCCATTATTTCCCGCCCACGCTGTACGGCGGCATTGATCCCGACGATCCGCTGGCACAGAATGAAATCTTCGGCCCCGTGCAGGCAATCATCCCTTTCGATACCGAAGCCGAGGCCCTGAAAATCGCCAACGGCACCGCCTACGGGCTGGTGGCATCGATCTGGACGCGCGACGGGGCGCGGCAGATGCGGCTGGCCAAGGCGATCAAATCGGGGCAGGTTTTCATCAACAACTACGGCGCCGGCGGCGGGGTGGAACTGCCCTTCGGCGGGGTTGGAAAATCCGGTCACGGCCGCGCAAAAGGGTTCGAGGCGCTCTACGGGTTTTCCGTCCTGAAAACGGTTGCGGCCCATCACGGATGACGGGCCGCCGAACCGGATAACCGCGCGCTACTGGTGCGGATTGCCACCGGTTGCCATCATCCAGTGATGCGGCTGGTGGTGCATCCCCGAGGCCATCAGACCATAGAACCCCAGCGCCTTCAGCTTGGGCAGGTCGGCATCGGGGACGATAACGGTCAGGGCTGCGCCGCCGGGGATGATCTCGGCGCTGTATTTCCAGTCGTCCACACCATCCATAACCCGCGCATGCGCCATCACCATCCGCTCGATAGAGGGGCTGACATCCGCGTCACCGGTCACGACAAACCGGATCCCGCCCTCGACAGGTTCCGCCACGGCATGCGAATCGATGGTCACAACGTCCATGTCGCGCAGATGTTCGCGCAGGGCATCGATATTGACCTTTGACCAGTCGGTGTTCGGGTCGGCCTTCAGGACATCGACCACCTCGGCAATCGCGGCAAAGGCGGATTGCCCGCCCTCAGTCAGGGGCGAAGCGGCCATCCCGCCAGCGGCCGGCGCATCCATCTGCATCGCGCCCATATCCCCCGCATTGCCCATCATCCCGCCGTGCATGGACTGCATCGCCTGCATCATCTTCATCATGCCGGACATCATTTCCATCATGCCCTCCATGCCCTGCATTTTCGGCATGCCTTCCATACCCCCCATGCCCTGCATGCCCATGCCGCCATTTCCGCCCTGCATGCCACCCATACCACCGTGCATGCCCGGCATTCCGGCCATACCGCCATTGGCCCCCATACCACCTTCGCCCGGCTGCATGCCCTGCATGGTCATCTGGCCCTGTTCCGAGCCGCTCATCTGCATACCGTCCATATTTTGCGCCAGAACCGGCGTGGCCAGCAGGCTGACTGTCAGGATTGTTTTCAACATTGTTTTTCCACTTTCTTCGGGTTTCATCACGGATACATCTTGCATATGCGCAACCATAAGGAACATGATAGCTATCATGCATGACGATTTCGTGACCTCTATCGCACATCTGCCCCACCACAGCCGCCAGCTATCCGCTGGCGAACTGGTGTTCGAGCGCGACGATCCCGTGACCTCCTGTTTCGTGATCCGCACGGGCGAGGTGCATCTGCTGCGCCGCCAGATGGACGGCGGGCGGGTTGTCCTGCAACGGGCGCGCGAAGGGGCCGTTCTGGCCGAGGCCTCGCTTAACACCCCGCTTTACCATTGCTCCGCCGTGGCCATCCGCCCGACAACGCTGGCCGTATTTTCGCGCCGGCAGATACAGGAGCTGATTGCCCGCGATCCGAAAGTCTCCAACGCGCTGAACCGCCACCTGACGGCCGAGCTGCGCAACACCCGTATGCGCATGGAAATCCTGTCCCTGAAAAAGGTGGGGGAACGGCTGGACGCCTGGCTGGTCTGGCACGACAATATCCTGCCCGACAAAGGAGACCGGAGCCGGCTGGCCAGCGAAATCGGCGTATCCACCGAAGCCCTGTATCGAGAGCTTGCAAGGCGGCGCCAACAGGTGCAACATCATTCCTGAACTACAGGAGGACAGACATGAGACTGCAAGGAAAAACCGCAATCGTTACCGGCGGCGCCTCGGGCTTTGGTGAAGGCATCGTGCGCAAATTTATCGCAGAAGGCGCACGCGTCATGATTGCCGATATCAATCTGGATGCGGCCAAGGCGCTGGCCGAAGAAACCGGCGGAATTGCGCAGCATGTGGATGTCTCCAACGCGCAGTCGGTGCATGACATGGCCCACGCCGCCTTTGTCGCCTTTGACACGCTCGATATTCTGGTCAACAACGCCGGCATTACCCATCTGCCCATGCCGATGGAAGACGTCACCGAAGAGGAATTCGACCGCGTGATGGCCGTCAACGACAAGTCGGTTTTCCTGACCGCGAAATATATCGTGCCGCATATGAAGGCGAACAAATCCGGGGCGATTCTGAATGTGGCCTCTACTGCCGGGGTCAGTCCGCGCCCGCGCCTTAGCTGGTATAATGCCTCCAAGGGGTGGATGATTACGGCGACCAAGGCAATGGCCGTGGAACTGGCCCCCGAGGGCGTGCGCGTCAACGCCATCAATCCGGTGGCCGGCGAGACCCCCCTGCTGCAATCCTTCATGGGCGAGGACACGCCGGAAATCCGCGCCAAATTCATTTCCACCATCCCGCTGGGCCGCTTTTCCACCCCCGAGGATATGGCAAACGCCGCCCTGTTCCTGTGTTCGGACGAGGCCAGCATGATCACCGGCGTCGCGATGGAAGTGGACGGGGGCCGCTGCATATGATGAAGGTCGGCGAGCGTAACCTGATCACCGATGTCGCGGGGCTGTATGTGGGCAACGCGGGCGATGATATTCTGAAATCCGGCACCACGGTTCTGGTCGGGGACGAACCCTTTGTGGCTGCGGTGGATGTAATGGGCGGCGCCCCCGGCACACGCGAAACCGACGCGCTGGCGCCTGACAAACTGGTAGAGGGGGTCGATGCGCTGGTGCTGTCGGGCGGCTCGGCCTTTGGCCTGGATGCGGCCTCGGGGGTGACAGAGGCCTTGCGCGCACAGGGGCGCGGGTTTCAGGCGGGGCCGGCGATCATTCCGATCGTGCCGGCGGCCATTATTTTCGATCTGGCCAATGGCGGCGATAAAAACTGGACCGAAAACCCCTATCGTGCGCTCGGGGCGCAGGCGCTGGCCAATGCGGGGGCGGATTTTGCGCTTGGCACACAGGGGGCCGG
>JALWQC010000234.1 GCA_027080755.1 Paracoccaceae bacterium | reverse complement strand
CAACGAACAGCGGCTGGGCAAGACCCTGTGGACAGAACGCGAAACAGGCGAAAAGATACGCCTGATCGGCCATTGGGACGGCGAGGAGGAGGCCCGCTGGATAGGCGAGGAAATCGAATCCCTGCAACGCGGCACCCGCGGCCTGTCCCCCGTTACGCTGGACGGGATGGCGATTCTGGTGCGGGCCTCGCACCAGATGCGCGCCTTCGAGGACCGCTTTATGACCACCGGCATCCCCTATCGCGTGATCGGTGGCCCGCGGTTTTACGAGCGGCTCGAAATCCGCGATGCGATGGCCTATTTCCGGGTGGTCGTCTCGCCCGGGGATGATCTGGCCTTTGAACGTATCGTCAACACCCCCAAACGCGGGCTGGGCGACAAGGCGCAGCAGATGATCCACCAGTGTGCGCGCAACAACGGCGTGTCGCTGCTGGAAGGGGCGCGGATTGTCGTGGCGGAAAAGCTGCTGGCGACGCGGGCGGTCAATTCCCTTGGCAAGCTGGTGGACGGCTTCGACCGCTGGCGCGCCGAGATGGCCAATGGCAGCCTGTTGCATGTGGAACTGGCGGAAATCATTCTGGACGAATCCGGCTATACCGCGCACTGGAAAAACGACAAATCGCCGGATTCCCCGGGGCGGCTGGAAAACCTGAAGGAACTGGTCAAGGCGCTGGAAGGGTTTGAAAACCTGCAAGGGTTTCTGGAACATGTCGCGCTGGTGATGGAAAACGCCTCGGATGATGCGGGGGAAAAGGTTTCGATCATGACGCTGCACGGGGCGAAGGGGCTGGAATTCCCCTGCGTGTTCCTGCCCGGCTGGGAAGAGGGGCTGTTCCCCAGCCAGCGATCAATGGACGAAGCCGGCCAGAAGGGCGAGGAAGAGGAACGCCGCCTCGCCTATGTCGGGATTACCCGGGCAGAGGAGCTCTGCACCATATCCTTTGCCGCCAACCGCCGGATTTACGGCCAGTATCAAAGCACGATCCCCTCGCGCTTCATTGACGAGCTGCCCGCCGGGCATGTGGATGTGCTGACGCCCTCGGGGTTGTATGGCGGAAATTTCGGGGCTGCGGCCCCCAAAACACAGTTTGGCGGCATGATGCGTGGCAGCGATTTGCAGGATCGTGCGGCAAAGGCGGATGTCTATAATTCGCCGGGCTGGAAACGGATGCAAAACACTCCCCGCCGCCCCCATGCCGCCCCGCGACAGGCCCGCAATGTGGTAGAGGCCGAGGTCATCCCCTTCGGTCTTGGCGACCGCGTTTTCCACCAGAAATTCGGCTATGGCGCCGTGACGGAAATCGACGGCGACAAGCTGACAGTGCTGTTCGACAAGGCCGGCGAGAAAAAGGTGATGGCGGCCTATGTCACCGGCAAGGACGAGGTGCCGTTCTAGGCGGTGTCATCATTTGAGCCATATCAGGGATGCAGCGAGGTGTATCGCGCCGAGGAAGGTAACGGCTGTCTTGTCGTAACGGGTGGCTATTGCCCTGTAATGTTT
>JALWQC010000233.1 GCA_027080755.1 Paracoccaceae bacterium | reverse complement strand
GATCTGGCCACCGCGCTGGCCCGCGAAACCGCCGCGGCGCAGATGGTCTGGGCCGATGCCCGCGCCAACGACGATTTTGCCGCCTTCGCGCCGACTCTGGAAAAAATCCTGGATCTGCGCCGGCAGGAAGCGGCCTGTCTGGCCAAGGGCGGGGATCTGTATGACGCGCTGCTGAACGATTACGAGCCGGGGGCGAAATCGGAAACCCTCGGGGCGCTGCTGGGCAGTTTGCGCCCGAAACTGACGGAACTGCGCGCCGCGATTGCCGAAAAACCCGACGCACCGCAGATCACGCAGCCCTTCCCCGCCGAGGTGCAGATGAAGGTTGCCCGCCGTCTGGCCGACGCCTTCGGCTATGACTGGGATGCGGGGCGGCTGGATCTTAGCACCCATCCGTTCAGCTCGGGCAACAACAACGATTCGCGGATTACCACGCGGGTCAATCCCGACAATGTGTTCGACTGTTTCTATTCCACGATTCACGAGGTCGGCCATTCCCGCTACGAACAGAATATGCCGCAGGAACTGGAACGCACACCGGCGGGGCAGTATGCCTCTATGGGCGTGCATGAAAGCCAGTCGCGGATGCTGGAAAACCAGATCGGCCGCTCGCGGGCGTTTACCGAGTGGATGTTCGGCGTCATGCGCGACGAGATGGGCGATTTCGGTCTGTCGACCCCCGAAGACCTGTATCGCGCCGCCAACCGCGTGCGCCCCGGCTATATCCGCACCGAGGCCGACGAGGTGCATTACAACCTGCACATCCTGATGCGCTTCGAACTGGAAAGCGCCATGATCCGCGGCGATCTGCAGGTGGCCGATCTGGAAGGCGTCTGGAACGAGACTTTTGAACGCGACTTCGGCGTCAAGGTGGACAAGCCCTCCAACGGGGTGCTGCAGGATGTCCACTGGTCCGTCGGGCTGTTCGGCTATTTCCCGACCTATAGCCTGGGCAATATCTATGCGGGCGAGCTGTTCGCGAAAATGCAGGCCGACACCCCGTCGCTGGCAGATGATTTCGCCAAGGGGGAAACCGGCCGGGCGATGGCGTGGCTGAAGGCCAACGTTCACGAAAAAGCGCACCTGCTGGAACCCGAGGACATCATCGCCACCGCCGTAGGCCACAAACCCACCGCCGCGCCGCTGCTGTCCTATCTGGATGCGAAATTCAGCGATTTGTATGATTTGTAGCGGGACAGAGTGCGGTCCTTCGTATTAACCAAATGTTGACAATGCTAATGTAAATCACGATATGGAGAGGGAGAAACTTCTGTTATGGAGATGGACATTTGTTTCTGCGATAAACATTGGTACTGATCACAGTGAACGCAGTACGCTTGATTTTGGAAATCGAAGATGACGCGATCTAAAGCGCCCGTTGTTAAACTACACGAAAATGTTGATCGGATAATTTATTCGATAGCATTTGTAATTTCGCACGCTAATTCACGGGAGATAAAGCCAACCCAGTATGATATCGTAAAGACCCTTTTCTTGGCCGATAGGGCGCATTTGAACAAATGGGGCCGCCCGGTCACGTACGATAATTATTGTGCTATGCAGCACGGGCCCGTGCCTTCGGTTTCTTATGATCTGCTAAAAGAAAACAAGTATATAATTCGGAAGTTCGGGATTAAGGATATTCCTTGGAAGAGATATCCAGCAGGGACAGCAAATCATTATTTGAATGCCCAAAAACTAGATTTTGAAGATGTGCTTTCTCCAAGTGATATTGAGGCGTTAAAAGATGCATTTTCCACTGTGTCCAGCCTCGGGTTTACCCAAATCCGCAAATTAACACATGAAGATGCTGCATACGTTGATGCTTGGGAGGATGAAAGCAACTGTAAGAGTTTTGATATGAGTTTGGGTCTGTTGTTTGATACTGCAAATTACGAAGAGGCAGAACGAATAGCCGAGCAATCGGAATATGTTTAATGCTGGGGATATCGTCCACTACCATTCAGCGATAGCAGGCAAGGGGAAATATCATCTTTGCATACTGGTCGGTTGCGAAAACGGTGTACATGAGTTTCTGTTTATCAATTCAGAACACAAATATGACGGTGATTGCGTATTTACTGATGGAGACATTCCCGGGTTACCGGAATCAAGGACCGGCCAAACCATAGTTGGGTTCTCACAAATCGTCAGAGTGAAAGCCGAGAAGATGGCGCTATGGGATCCGGTGGTAAAAGGAACTGTTTCGACCAATGTTATCGAGAAATTACTTGAACATGCGCGGATCGTTCGGACGCTGAACAGAAAAGATCGTGAAAAGGTTATCAATGCCCTTTCCGATATACTTATCGTTTAAATAGTTTCTAGGGGACATTGGTTTCGGGAATCCTTGCGCGCCCCCCGAAACCCCTGTAAACAAACGCCATGACCAGAGTTTTCGACATGGACGACCACACCCGCCTGCCCTGGCGGTTTCACGGCGAGGCGCTGATCCTCGCCGCTAACGGCTAGGCCGCGCCTGTTCTGTCACCACGTTACATCCAACATATTTGCGGGGGAAAACCATGACCGCCAAGACACTCTATGACAAAATCTGGGATACGCATGTCGTATCCACCGACGAGGACGGCACCAGCCTGCTGTATATCGACCGCCATCTGGTGCATGAAGTCACCAGCCCGCAGGCCTTCGAGGGCCTGCGCAACGCGGGGCGCAAGGTTCACGCGCCGGACAAGACCATCGCCGTGCCGGACCACAATGTTCCCACCACGCTCGACCGTCTGAACGGTGTCGAGAACGAGGAATCGCGTATCCAGCTGGAGGCGCTCGATAAAAACGCGCGGGACTTCGGCGTGCATTACTATCCCGTTGACGACGTGCGTCAGGGTGTTGTCCACATCGTCGGCCCCGAACAGGGCTGGACCCTGCCGGGCATGACCGTGGTTTGCGGCGACAGCCATACCGCCACGCACGGCGCTTTCGGCGCGCTGGCGCACGGGATCGGCACGTCCGAGGTGGAACATGTGCTGGCCACGCAGACCCTTATTCAGGCCAAGTCGAAAAACATGAAGGTAGAGGTCACCGGAACCCTGCCCGAAGGCGTGACCGCCAAGGACATCACCATGCACATCATCGGGCTGACCGGCACGGCCGGCGGCACCGGCTATGTGATCGAATACACCGGCGATGCCATCCGCTCCCTCTCAATGGAGGGGCGCATGACCGTCTGCAACATGGCGATCGAGGGCGGTGCGCGGGCCGGTCTGATCGCGCCGGACGAGACCACGTTCGAATACGTCAAGGGCCGCCCGCATGCGCCCAAGGGCGCGGACTGGGACAAGGCGATGGAATACTGGAAAACCCTCTATTCCGACGATGACGCCCATTTCGACAAGGTGCTGACCATCAAGGCCGAGGATATCGCGCCCTCCGTCACCTGGGGCACCAGTCCCGAGGACGTTCTGCCCATCACCGCCACCGTTCCCGCGCCGGAGGATTTCGAGGGCGGCAAGGTGGACGCCGTGCGCCGCTCGCTGGAATATATGGGGCTGGAACCGGGGATGAAGCTGACCGATATCGAAATCGACACGGTTTTCATCGGCTCCTGCACCAACGGCCGGATCGAGGATCTGCGCGCCGTGGCCGAGGTGGTCAAAGGCAAGAAGATCAAGGACGGTATGCGCGCGATGGTCGTGCCCGGCTCGGGTCTGGTCCGTGCGCAGGCCGAGGAAGAAGGCATTGCGCAAATCCTGCAGGACGCCGGTTTCGAATGGCGTCTGGCCGGCTGTTCCATGTGTCTGGCCATGAACCCCGACCAGCTGCAACCGGGCGAGCGCTGCGCCGCCACCTCCAACCGCAACTTCGAGGGCCGGCAGGGCCGCGGGGGCCGCACACACCTTGTGTCGCCCGCCATGGCCGCCGCCGCCGCCCTGACCGGCCATCTGGCCGATGTTCGTGATCTGTAAGGAGTCGAGACAATGGAAAAATTCACCAAACTGACCGGCGTTGCCGCGCCGATGCCGTTGATCAACATCGACACCGATATGATCATTCCGAAACTGTTCCTGAAAACCATCAAGCGGTCCGGGCTGGGGAAAAACCTGTTCGACGAGATGCGCTATGACGATCAGGGCAACGAGATCCCCGACTTCGTTCTGAACAAGCCGGCCTACCGCAATGCGCAGATTCTGATCGCGGGGGACAACTTCGGTTGCGGCTCGTCGCGCGAACATGCGCCTTGGGCCTTGCTCGACTTCGGGATTCGTGTTGTAATATCCACAAGTTTTGCAGATATCTTTTTTAACAATTGCTTCAAAAACGGTATTTTACCGATCGTGTTGCCGCAGGAAGATGTCGACAAACTTATGGAAGACGCCAGCCGCGGCGCCAATGCCGTGGTTACCGTCGATCTTGAAAACCAGGTCATCACAGGGCCTGACGGCGGGGAAATCCCGTTCGAGGTGGATGCCTTCAAAAAGCACTGCCTGCTGAACGGCCTCGACGATATCGGGCTGACCTTGCAGAAGGCCGACAAGATCGAGGCGTTTGAAAAAGAATACGGGGCAAAAATGCCCTGGGTTTAATCGCTCCGTCAGGGGCATCGGGAATGGAAAGGGCGTAAATGCGCCTTTTGGGGGCAATAGTAAGGGCGTTCTGGGTTGTGGCAATCGTCATGATCCCGTCTTTGCTGTTGCCCGACGCCTCGCAGGATTCGGTGGAATTGTCGCTGGTGGTCGGGGCGATTATCGGCGTGTTCACGATCTTCGAATACGGCGCCGCCAACCCCGGTTTCGTCGATTTCCGCTTTGCCCCGCCCTATAACCGTTTCCGCGTTTTCACGCTTGCCATGCAGCTGATCACCGTAACCCTGACCTGCCGCGCGATCGAGCTGCGGCTGCTGGATTTTCCGGTTCTGGAATGGGCCAACGGGATCACGATGCGGCTGGATTTTGAGGGCAGTCCGGTCACCCATGCAATCGACACGATTTTCCTGAAGGCGGAATTTTCCGATCAGGCGGCGCTGTTGCTGGTCTATTCGGCCTCGGCCAGCTTTGCCGTCGGGGTTGGCCTGACGGCCGTTTTTGCCCTGCTGCTGTGGCTGTTCCACTGGCCGCAGGATCGCGCCAATTTTAACCTGTGGCTGAATTTGCCGATGTTGACCGTTCGTCAGGGGGTCGATGTGGTGAAACGGCTGCGGCGGGATGCGCTGTTCAACATCATCCTGTCGGTGTTGTTAATCTATGGTTTACCTTATCTGCCTACATATGGATTCGACTGGCTAAGTACGAATACTTTCGAAAGCTCGCAGGCGATTGTATGGGCAACGACACTTTGGGTTTTCATTCCGGCCACTCTGGCCATGCGGGCCCTGGCGATGCTGAAAATCGCCAGCATTATCCGGCGCGCGCAGCGGGGCTGATTTTCCTTTGGTTTCTGGTGTTCTGGTTTCCGGCGGTAACGCGCGGGGAAACGTTGCGGGTGGCGGCGTATAATGTCTCGCTCGGGCGGGACGGGCCGGGGATGTTGCTGAAGGGGTTGCAGGCGGACAAGGACGTGCAGATTTCGGCGCTGGTGGCTGTTATCCAGAGCCTGCGCCCCGATATCCTGCTGCTGAACGATTTTGCTTTCGATTATGACAATCTGGCGCTGACGGCGTTTCGGGACCGGCTGGCGCAGGGGGAAAACGGGGTTGCCTATCCCTATTCTTTTGCCAGTGCCGGCAACGCGGGGCGGCCCTCGGGGCGGGATCTGGACGGGGACGGGATTGTGCGCGGCTGGCGGGATGCCTATGGCTTTGGCCGGTTTCCGGGCAACGGGGCGATGGCGATTGTGTCGCGCTATCCGCTGGGGGCTGTGCGCAGTTTCGATCTGCTGGAATGGCGGGGGGGGCGGCTGGCCTCGCGCGCGCTGTGGGATGTGGAGGTCGTGGCGGACCCCGCGCCGGCGCTGCACATCCTTGCCACCCACGCCACGGTGCCGGTTTTTGGCGGGGCGGCGGGGGAAAATGCCGCCCGCAACGGGGCCGAGCTGGATTTCTGGCGCCGTTATCTGGATGGCGAAGAGCTCCGCGACGATGCCGGCCTGACAGCGCCCTTTGCCGGCGGGGATTTTATCCTGTTGGGGGATTTCAACAATGATCCGCAGGCGGGCGCGGGGTTGAAGCCGCCGCTGCTGGCCCTGCTGCGCCACCCGGATTTGCAGGACCCCTTGGCGGACCGGATGACGGTGGAATGGGGGGAAACGGGGCCGATGCGGGTGGATTATGTGCTGCCGTCACGGGGCTTGCGCGTGACGGGAGCGGGGGTTTTCCGGCCCCCGCCGGACAGTGCGGCAG
>JALWQC010000232.1 GCA_027080755.1 Paracoccaceae bacterium | reverse complement strand
GCCATAGTGTTTCCATTGAGCGATAGAGGCTTACGAGGTCTCGGGGAGTATCGCGCCGGAAAAATTTTACTAAAACTGTTGCATACAGCGAAATGCAACATCCCTACCCACCCGATCGTTGCGCCGGCTGGCACCCGGCATTGGCAACAGGTTCAAGGATCGGGCCGGCGCGATACCCCCCAAACCGCAGCGTTCCCTCCCGAACCGCCGGATCGCCAGAGGCGCCAGCCTTCCCCGAGATTTTCAGCACAAAATGGAACGACCTGCGGGGCGTGCCATATTTTTTGTGCGCGAATGGCGGCTGCCCCCTGTATTTTTCCGTGTTTTCAAGGAGATGTCGAAAAACCCGCGTAACTACTAACATATGTTAGTAGACACGCGGGGGCAAAAAAATCAGTGCGACATAAATACCGGCACATCGGTTTTTTGCAAAATGGTGTTGGTGACGCCGCCGAACAGATCCTCGGCCAGTTTGGAATGTTCATAGGCCCCCATCACCAGAAAACCGGTGCCGGTCTCGTCCACCGCATCCAGAATTGTCGCGGCAATCCCGCCCTTGCCCTTGGGCTTTTGCAGGGCCTTGGCGCGGATATTGTGGCGTTCCAGATGTTGCAGAATCGGGCGCAGGCGGGTTTCGAAGTCCGGGTCCTTGCCGACCGTCAGAACCGTGACTTCGGTGTTGTCCTCCAGATAGGGCATGGCATCCAGCATGGCACGGGCCGCCGCGCGCCGTCCGTCCCAGGCCAGCAGCACCTTTGTTGACAGCTTTTCGGCCTTGAAATCGTCAGGCACCACCAGAACCGGCCGGCCGGAGTTGCGGGTGATAACGTCGGGGTGGATCTCCATGTGGGCAAAGCCGTTGTCCTTGTCCACATTGCCCATCAGAACCACGTCAAAGGTGCGCGCGGCCTCCATCAGTTTTTCGTCGGCCTCGCCGAAAACATCCATGTAATGGGTCTTTTCGGCCAGCAGGTTTGCGGTTGCGGCCTCGAAATTCTTGCGGATCTTTGCGCGGTGCTCGCGGTCCGCATCCTCCAGCTGGTCCATGGCCGATTGCGGGATCGGGGCGCTGTAGCTTGTGAACAAAGAGGCCGGCAGGGCATGCGTCAGAATACCGGTCAGATGCGCGTCGTAGTTCTGCGCCATCAGACAGCCCAGGGACAGGGCCGCCTCGGCCCCTTTGGTTCCGTTGTAGGCGACGAGAATATTCTTGCAAGACATGACAAACCCCTTTCGATTGTGTTTTTACAATTTTAGCGCGGGTAGGGGATGGCGGCCTTGATGTGGATCATGCTAGGGTCAGGACCCATTACCCTACCGCCGCAGCAGCAGCCTGTCGCCCGTCACCTCGAAACCGGCAAAGCGGTTCAGGTAGGCCATGCCCAGCAGGGAAATGTCCATGTCGCCTTCGGTTACGGCCGCCGTGACATCCACGTCGCGAAACTCCCCCAGTTCCAGCGAGTCGAGCCGGACATAGGCCGTGCGCACCGGCCCGTTGGCGGTGTTGGCGGTGCCGAAATAGGACAGGTTGGCGGTGTCGAAGCCCAGCTTTTCCGCATCCTCGCGCCGCAGGACGATATCGCTGGCGCCCGTGTCGATCAAAAAGGAAATCCGCATGCCGTTCACCAGCGCATCGGCGTAAAAATGCCCGTCGGCGGCGCGGGGCAGGGCCAGGGTGGCGCTGTCCTGCATCACCCCCTGACGCGGGAAAAACTGCGCCTGCAAGGTGTCCTTGAAGCCATAGGCGATGACCAGCCCCAGAAAAACCAGCACCCAGATCATGATGTGCTGGAACATCGCCCCCATGCGCCCGCGATAGGCCACCAGCACATAAGAGGCCGCGGCAAGCCCGATCACCCCGAGATAGATAAAACTGGCCGTGTCCCCGGGATTCATAGCCCGAACACCCCGAATTCCCGCAGCCCGTCCAGCACGAATTGCACCGACAGCGCGGCCAGAAACATCCCCATCAGACGGGTAATCAGGTTGATCCCTGTATGCCCCAGAATTTTTTCCATGACACCGGCGGTCATGAACAGCAGGAAGACGATCAGCAGCACGGCGAACAGGATGGCGAAAATCAGGGCCTGCGCGCTGTAATCCCCCGTGTGCTGCCCCACCAGCAGGATCATCGAGGTCATGGCCCCCGGTCCGGCAATCAGCGGCATGGCCAGCGGAAAGACGGCGGGGTCGGGGCCTTCGTCCTCTTCCGCGGTTTTCTCGCGCCGCTCCGTGCGCCGCTCGAACAGCATGTCGATAGCGGTCAAAAACAGCAAAATCCCGCCCGAGACCCGAAAGGCCGACATGGAAATGCCGATCTTGGCCAGCAGGAATTCCCCTGTCAGGCCGAAAACCACCAGAATACCGGCGCCCGTGGCCAGCGCGCGAAAGGCAACGCCGCGCCGCTGGGCCTTGGTCATGCCGCTGGTCAGGGCGATGAACAGCGGCATCAGCCCGATGGGATCTATGATCACAAACAGGGTAACAAAGGCAGCCGTGGCGAGTTCCATTTCCATCTCAGCCAGCTTGCTCCAGTTTTTCCAGTGCTGTCAACCACAGGGCCTCGGCGCGTTCCAGGCCTTTGACCACCTCGGACAGCTTTTTCTGCCACATGGCGATTTCGTCGGGTTCGTGGCGGTCGTAAAAATCGGGGTGGGCCAGTTTCTTTTCCAGCCGTTCCTGCATATCCACCAGCTTTTCAACCCGTTCCTCGCAGTGCTTCACCTCGGCGCGCAGCTTGTCGCGGGTGACTTTCGGGGCCGGTCTGGGTTTGGGCTTCGGCTTTTTCTCGGGCTTTTCGGCCTTGACCGTGCCGCCGCGCTCGGACAGCAACATGCGGCGGTAGGCGTCCATGTCCTCGGTATAGGGTTTGACGGCGCCGTCTTTCACCAGCCACAGACGGTCCGCCACCAGTTCCACCAGCGACTGGTCGTGGCTGACCAGAATGACGGCGCCGGTGTATTCGGTCAGGGCCTGGACCAGGGCCTCGCGACTCTGGATATCCAGGTGGTTTGTCGGCTCGTCCAGAATGATCAGATGCGGGGCGTCGATGGTGGCGATCAGCAGCGACAGGCGCGCCTTTTGCCCGCCCGACAGGCGCCCGACTTTGGTTTCCACCACCTCGGCACCCAGACCGCCGGCGGCCAGACGGGCGCGGATCTTGCCGGGGGTTTCCCCGGGGCGCAGACGCTGGATGTGCTGGATCGGGGTTTCGTCCAGTTCCAGCTCGTCAACCTGATGCTGGGCAAAGAACCCGACCCGCAGCTTGGAGGCCGCATGCTTGCGCCCCCCCATCACCTGCAAACGGTCCGCGATCAGCTTGGCAAAGGTCGATTTGCCCTGTCCGTTGGCCCCCAGCAGCGCGATGCGGTCGTCCTGGTCGATGCGCAGGTCCAGCCCGCGCAAAATCGCCTTGCCGTCATACCCGACAGAGGCGTTTTCCAGCCGGATGATGGGGGGGGAGAGTTCCTCGGGCTCGGGGAAATTGAAGGGGGCGACGTGATCCCCTACGATCGGGGCGATGGTGCCCATCTTTTCCAGCGCCTTGATCCGGCTTTGCGCCTGCTTGGCCTTGGACGCCTTGTAGCGGAAGCGGTCCACATAGGCCTGCATATGTTCGCGCTGCGCGTCCTGCTTTTTCTTCTGCGCGACCAGCTGGTCCAGCTTGGCGCGGCGGGTGCGTTCGAACGTGTCGTAATTGCCGGTGTAAAGGGTCAGCTTTTGCTGGTCCAGATGCAGGATAGAGGTAACCGAGCGGTTCAGCAGCCCCTTGTCGTGGCTGACGATCAGCACCGTATAGGGATAGCGCACCAGATAGTTTTCCAGCCAGATCGCGCCCTCCAGATCCAGATAGTTCGTCGGCTCGTCCAGCAACAGGAAATCGGGCTGGGCAAACAGCACCGCCGCCAGCGCCACGCGCATGCGCCAGCCGCCGGAATAATCCGAGCAGGGGCGTTGCTGCGCCGCCGCGTCAAAGCCCAGACCATACAGGATGCTGGCGGCGCGGGCCTCGGCGGAATAGGCGTCTATGTCGGCCAGACGGGTGTGGATATCGGCAATGCGCCCGGGGTCGGTGGCGGTTTCGGATTCCGCCAGCAGGGCGGCGCGTTCCGTATCGGCCGCCAGCACCGTATCGATCAGGGTTTCCGGCCCCGAGGGCACCTCTTGCGAGACCCCGCCGATGCGCGCCCCTTTGGGGATTTCGATTTCCCCCTCGTCCAGGGTCCATTCGCCGCGGATCAGGCGGAAAAGCGTGGTTTTGCCGGCGCCGTTGCGCCCGACAATCCCGACCTTGTGCCCGTGCGGAATCGTGACCGAGGAATTGTCGATCAGCTTTCGCCCCTCAAGGGTAAAGGATATGTTTCTGAGTGCCAGCATGGGGGCCTTGTGCCTTAGGTGCAGGGGGGTGTCAACGTCCGCTATTTTGCACTTGCGAATTATTCGCATTAACCGTAGGAAGGGGAAAACAAGTTTCAGGGTAATCACTATGAGCAAATGGAAAATCGGGAAAGCAGAGGCCTCACTGCCCGAAGTGCATAAATCCGTGCGCATTTCCGGTGGTTCCTTTCTGCGCCGTCTGCTGTCTTTCATCGGGCCGGGGTATATGGTGGCGGTCGGCTATATGGATCCGGGCAACTGGGCGACCTCTATCGCCGGCGGCTCGGCCTTTGGCTATACGCTGTTGTCGGTGGTGGTGCTGTCGAATTTCATGGCGATCATCCTGCAGGCGCTGGCGCTGCGGCTGGGGGTGGCCAGCGGGCGCGATCTGGCGCAGGCCAGCCACGATGCCTTTGGCCCGAAAATGCGCTGGTTCCTGTGGATCATGGCCGAGGCCGCCATCGTCGCCACCGATCTGGCCGAGGTGATCGGCACCGCCATCGCGCTCAATCTTCTGTTCAACCTGCCGCTGGCGATCGGAGTCGTCCTGACGCTGCTGGATGTGGCGCTGATCTTCTGGCTGCAGGGCAAGGGTTTCCGCAAGGTAGAGGCCGTGGTCGTCGCCCTGACCCTTGTCATCGCCGCCTGTTTCGCGATCGAGCTGGCCTATGCCCATCCGGTCTATGGCGCGCTGCTGGCCGGTCTTGTCCCGCAAAGCGAAATCCTGACCAATCCGGCCATGCTCTATGTGGCGCTGGGGATTCTGGGGGCGACGGTGATGCCGCACAACCTGTATCTGCATTCCTCTATCATCCAGACGCGCGACTACCCCGACACCCGCGAGGGCAAGCTGAACGCGATCCGCATGGGGACCATCGATTCCACCGTGGCGCTGATGTTCGCACTGTTTATCAACGGCGCGATTCTGGTGCTGGGGGCGGCGGCCTTCCATGCAACGGGGCGCACGGAGGTGGCGGAAATCCAGGACGCCTATGAACTGCTGTCGCCGGTGCTGGGGCTGTCCATCGCCTCGACCCTGTTCGCGGTGGCGCTGCTGGCCTCGGGGCTGAATTCCACCGTGACCGCCACCCTGACCGGCCAGATCGTGATGGAGGGCTTCATCCGCTTCCGCCTGAAACCCTGGATGCGGCGCCTGATCACGCGCGGCATTGCCATCGTTCCGGCGGTGATTACCGTGGTGCTTTATGGCGAAAGCGGCACGGCGCGCCTGCTGGTGCTGTCGCAGGTGGTGCTTAGCCTGCAACTGCCCTTTGCCATGGTGCCGCTGGTGATGTTCACGGCGGACCGCACGAAAATGAAGGGGCTGCAGGCGCCGCGCTGGATGACATGGACGGCGGGGGGGATCTCTGTCATCGTGATTGTGCTGAATATGAAATTGCTGTTCGATGTGGCGACGGGGGCGGTTGCGCTTTAGGGTTTTGCTGTGCTAGACGCGCGGCAGAATTCAACAGGGCCGCGGCCCGCACAAAAGGACGAACCCCATGGCTATCCAGCGCACATTCTCTATCATCAAACCCGATGCCACCAAACGCAACCTGACCGGCAAGATCATCGCCAAATTCGAAGAGGCCGGCCTGCGCGTCGTCGCCCAGAAACGCATCCGCCTGACACTGGCGCAGGCGCAGGAATTCTACGGCGTGCACAAGGATCGCCCGTTCTTTGACGAACTGTGCGAATTCATGATCTCCGAGCCGATCGTGGTGCAGGTTCTGGAAGGCGAGGACGCCATCGCCAAAAACCGCGAAGTCATGGGTGCCACCAACCCGGCCGAAGCCGCAGACGGCACCATCCGCAAGGAATTCGCGCTGTCGATCGGCGAAAACTCGGTCCACGGTTCGGACGCACCGGAAACCGCTGCCGAAGAGATCGCCTACTTCTTCTCGGGTCTTGAAATCGTCGGCTAAGGCCGTC